>NZ_CAUGIN010000015.1:0-76496 GCF_959599685.1 Lachnoclostridium phocaeense | reverse complement strand
TATTGTTTCGGCCATCCTGGTATTTCTGGCCGCCAAAAACGATTACCGCAAAACCTATATTGCCTCGTATAAGGAGTCGAATACGACCCGGCTGCGGATTGCGGAGCATCTTCGGAAACTCCCTATGAATTTCTTTAACACCAAGGACCTTTCCGAACTGACCACGAATATGATGGCAGATTGCAGCAGCATGGAGTCCCTGCTCAGCAGCACGATCCCTCCGCTGATTGCAAACGGCATCACGGTGACCCTGACCTGCATCCTGCTGGCCTTCTTTGACTGGCGGCTTGCCCTGTGCGTATTCATCACGGTTCCGATTGCCTTCCTCATTATCTGGCTCAGCCGGAACCATCAAAAGAAACTCTTTGAAAAGCAGGTTGACGCAAAGCTGGCTGCTTCTGACCAGGTACAGGAATACCTGGAAGGCATGAAGATCATCAAGTCCTGCGGGCTGTCCGGCTCACATTTCAGTGCGTTGGATAAAGCTCTGCTTGCCATGAAAAAGATCGCCATCAAGGTAGAAATGGCTGTCGGTGTGTTTATGTCCAGTGCCAGTATGATTTTGCAGGCAGGCGTTGGTATCACAATCTTTGTCGGTGCTATCCTCTTGACAAATGGGCAGATTGAGCTTCTTCCGCTGCTTATGTTCCTGTTGATGGTAACACGGATTTATGGCCCGATCCTGTCAATCCTGGCAAATCTGTCCTCGTTGCTGAATTTGAATGTGGTCACAAGTCGTATGCGTACCCTGCTCACCACTCCTGCAATGGACGGTGACGGGAAAACGGTCCCGAACTGCGATATTGAACTTTCCCATGTGACTTTTGCCTACAATCAGGAAGATGTCATCAAAGATGTTTCCTGCAAAATCCCCCAAGGGAGCGTGACTGCCCTCGTTGGGCCGTCCGGTTCCGGTAAAAGCACGATTTCCAAACTGATTGCCCGCTTTTGGGATGTTCAGAAGGGCAAGATCACCGTGGGCGGCAAAGACATCAAGAGTATGGAGCCGGAAAGCCTCATGTCTTATATGTCCTTCGTGTTCCAGGATGTGACCCTGTTCAATGATACAGTTATGAACAATATCCGGCTGGGCAATCCAAACGCAACGGACGATCAGGTAATTGCTGCTGCCAAAGCAGCCTATTGTGATGAATTTGTCCGGGAGATGCCGGACGGGTATCAGACGGTCCTCGGTGAAAACGGCAGCACCCTTTCCGGCGGTGAGCGCCAGCGTATTTCCATCGCCCGAGCATTGCTGAAAAATGCGCCCATTATTCTGCTTGACGAGGCCACAGCATCCCTCGACCCGGAGAATGAAGTTCTGGTTCAAAAGGCGATTGCCAAACTGGTGGAAGGTAAGACAGTTATTATGATCGCCCACCGCCTCCGTACAGTTGTGGATGCGAACCAGATCCTCGTTCTTGACAATGGACGGTTGGTAGAGCATGGAACCCACGATGAGCTGATGAAGAAGAATGGGCTGTATCATAAGCTGTTCCATATTCAGCAGGAGAGCCTTGGCTGGGCTGTGTAAATCGAAGCTGAAGGAGGGGCAGCGTTGAACGGAGTAGAGTTGCTTTTGATTGCAGTCGGTCTTGCGATGGATGCTTTTGCCGTTTCTGTGGGCAAAGGATTAACTATTCAAGGACAATGTAAAAAAGCGTGTATTGTAACCGGCCTGTATTTTGGCGGCTTTCAGTTGATTATGCCCCTTCTCGGCTTTTTATGTGGGGAAACCGTAATTCAGTACATCGCGCCTATCTCTCGTATTCTGTCTTTCATTCTATTGACTCTGATAGGCTTGAATATGCTGAGAGAAACAATAAAGGAAACGTCCACATTGAACTCTGCATCGATTGCCGCAAAGGTAATGATCCCCGCTGCCATAGCAACAAGCATTGACGCATTTGCGGTAGGTGTCACATTTGCGGCATTGAAAGTAAATGTAGCGATGGCTGTTTTGCTGATTGGCTGCACTGCATTTCTTTTTTCCGGTGCGGGAGTAAAAATCGGAAGTATATTTGGCGACCGCATGGAAAAGAAGGCAGGGATTATAGGTGGACTTATTCTTATCGCAATCGGGGTGAAAATCCTCGTTACTGGATAAGAGAAAGGACCATTGAAAAAATGGTAGATAAAGATACCACTATAAGAATTTTGGGGTATGCGAAAAACGGTTTTTTACAAAACGGCTATCAGGGCACTTCCCTTGCGAACATTTGCGGACAGGCTGGAGTGACAACCGGCGCTTTATATCATCGCTTTCCAAGCAAGGATGCACTGTTTCGTGCTGTTGTTGAACCAGCATCCAATGAACTATTAGAAAAACTGATATGTCCCCAGGAAAATGTCAATGCTATTATTCCTGAACCATGCTTGACCTTTACCTATACCTACTGGGATGTGTTCAGGACGATTGTTCGATGTAAGGATGCCCCCTTCTATGCTGAATTTCACAAAATGCCATCCGATACATTGTATCAACGATTATTACAGTGTAGAGGGGAACTATCTCGACAAGCGCATCTGCCATTCTTCTTGTCCAAAGCATATTTGGCTGGGTTTTTAGAAATTATCCGTTGCAACTACGATTTTGAAACAGCGCAGAGAAGCATCCAGATAATGGATAAATTTATGCTTCTTTAGATTGGGGAAGATAAAGCCCAAAGCAGCTTCCCTCCCCCTCCCGGGAGCTGACCCTGATATAGCCGTCCTGCCGCTCCAGGATCTGTCTTGCCAGGTAGAGGCCGATGCCCACGCCCTCCTCCTGCTGCACCTGCCCGCCCCGGCAGAACCTGCCAAAGATCCGGGCTCTCTCCTCCTCCGGGATGCCCGGTCCCTGGTCTTCCACCTGGATGCAGACGTAGAATTCAAACTCCCGGACACGGATCCTCACCCGGGAACCGGCAGGGGCATACTTGATGGCATTGTCCACCACATTGCCCAGCGCCTCCCCGGTCCACTTTCTGTCGTACCGGCACAGGACCTCCTCCGGAGGCAGGACGCACTCCAGGGTCATGTCCTTTTCCCCTGCCCCGGGTCCAAACGTCTCCGCCACCCCTTCCAGCAGGGGCTTAAGGCTCTGCTTCACGGGCTGGATCTCCAGGATGCCGGACTCCAGGCGGGACAGTTCCGTCTCATTGTAATGGTCCTCCTCAAATGTGCCGTCCATGGCGCCGTCCAGCATCTCCTCCAGCCGCTCCATGGTCTGCCTGGCTCCGATCTGTATCCTCATGCTCTCTTCTCCCACACATATCCCAGTCCGTACACTGTCTCAATGGGCCTGTATCCGGCCCGGCCTTCCAGCTTGCGGCGCAGGCGGTTCACCGCCACGCTGAGGGCATTTTCCTCCACATACGCGGCCTCCTTGCCCCAGAGGACGTCCATCAGCCGCTCCCTTGTAAGGGTCTGCCCCGGGTTCCGCACGAAAAACCGGAGGAGCTTCTGCTCGATCTTACTTAAGACGATCTCCTGCCCGTCCACGTAGAACCGCATTTCCTCAAACTGAAAATGGTACCTGCTGTCCGCATAGTCGTCTTTTTTACTCTCCGGCTCACCGCCTGTGCGGAGCCGCATCCGGTCCACCCTGGCCCGCAGGGCCATAAGCCCGAAGGGCTTGGTGATATAGTCGTCCGCCCCCAGGGAAAAACCGGTGATCTCATCGCTCTCCAGGTCATTGGCCGTGATGAGGAGCACCGGGATCTTCGAGTGGCTGCGGATCTCTTTTAAAAGGTCGTACCCGCTGCCGTCCGGCAGGTTCACATCCAGCAGAGCCATGTCCACCTGCTCCCTCTCAAATATCTCCCTGGCCTCACCGGCAGCATGAGCCTGCAAAAGAGCCGTGTCCTCCCTTTCAAGAGCCAGGGTGATGCCCTGGTTCAGTCCTCTGTCATCCTCCACGATCAGGATTTTATACATCTGTCCTCTCCTTGCATGATTTCTTACTGATCATTCGTATTTTCCCTTTGCCACTTTCCGTCCCTGCAGAGCGCTCTGATTTTTGTTTACAAAAGACCTGGTCCGGGCCCGAAGCAGGATCTTTCTGCCCTCCGGCGTACGGGTGTAGACAACCCGGTACCGTCCCAGCACCCTGCGCATATGTTTCTCAAAGACCAGGGCCCGCTCTTTCTGTCTGCCGAAAATTTCCGGGACGCTGTAATATTCTTCCCCGCGCCCTCTTCTTTTCTCCCGCATCAGCAGGTATCTGGGATTATCGATGACGCCCCAGATTTCTTCCATACAGGCGGCAAAGGTGGTTTTATCCCGCATGGTGCCGCCCTTAAGCCATGTCCCGATGAGCATGCCCTCCACAGACTCCACCTGGGCCCGGCAGTGCTGCGGGTCTTCCAGCTCTCCGGTCTCCGCCAGGGCATCGGCCACCGCCTGGCTGAGCCGCCTCATCCGCCGCTCCGGCGTGCTGAAGCGGGCCAGCCTGATCCCGTACCTGGCCACCAGGACGCAGGCGGCCAGCATCAGAAGGCCAAGGGCCGCCGCCAGAGCGGATCTGGTTCCATAAGCCGCCTCCACAAACATGCGCCCCATCCCGGCCATCACCGCCAGGACCACGCTGAAAATCTCATACCACAGTGCATTGAAAAAGAGAAAGCCGGTCTTTTCTTCCTCCCTGGGGACCGTCTCCACCTGCTGGACTTCCATGCCGCCGTGGATCTCCCGCAGCGACTCCTGCCACCGGGCTCTCAGGCCATCCCTGTCCACCGCCCGCCGCAGCATCATCTGGTTGACTTTCTCCATCTTCTCCTTTGTGTCAAACTCCGGGATGGCAAGCCGCTCCATGCCGCTCTCTATCACTTTATCCTTCCAGGAGACACCGAGAAATGACTCAAATCTTCTTTTGAGCATCTCGTAATCCCCGGAGAGGTCCGGGTGCTTTGTCTTCCCGGATTTCTGCGGGAAGATACAGGCAAGATGCCAGATATTGCCTGTCTTCTCCGGGTGATCCCGGTCCGTCCGGATGGTGCGGCCCCGCATCTGGTTGCTGAGCATGAAGGAGCCCACATAGGTAGCCAGGATAAGTGAGTTGATGCAGGGGGCGTCCCACCCCTCCCCCAGGAGGGATTTGGTCCCCACCAGTGTATTGATCTGCCCCTGCCGGAACAGCTCTGTGATGACCGACACCACATGGGTATTTTTCCCCTTCACTTTAAGCTGGCCGTAGCCGGTGTCCCGGACAGGGGACAGAGTGCCCTGGCAGCCCTTCTCCTGCAAAAGGACCTCCAGCTTTTCTTTCGTGTCCACAGGGACCAGTATCACGCTGCCGCTCAGGCATCCCAGACGGATCCCTTCCCCGGCCTCTCTCCTCAGATATTCGAAAATCGGCACGGCTCCTATCTCGGCCGCCAGTGTCTGGTCTGTCCCTACAAGGGGCAGCTTGTCCTTCTTGATATAGTCGCACAGGATCAGAAGCCGCAGCTCTTCCCCAAGCGACTGATGCTCCGCCTCCACGATCCTTCTGATGCTCTCCATCTTTCCCCTGCTCTTGACCAGGATTTTCTGCATGGCATCCCTGTGGGTGAGGGAGACTTTCTTCCGGTACACACAGCCCGCCTCTTTCAGCTCCTTCAGGAGCTCCTCCCTCTCCCCTTCCGTCACTTCGTAGGACTGCGCATCGTCATACAGGAACCCCTGCAGCAGCGCGTCCAGCCATTCGGGAGTCAGCTTTGGCAGCTTTCCCTCTGTGCCGATCAGCTCCCGCAGATAGGAAGGAAAGGGGATATCCTGGGCCTGGCAGAAGATCAGAAGGGCCGAAAAGTACTTGGGATCGTCCAGAAATTTTTCGCTGTACTCCTCCGGGTTTCTAAGTCCCCTGTGAGTGGCGATCATTTCCGTAAATCTGCTTCCCGTCAGCAGCTTTTCCCAGATTTCCCTCTCACTCTTCTGGTAGGCCTCGATCTCAGCCAGCTCCTCCCTGGAGGGCCAGTTGAAATAAATGTAGTCCTCGTGGGGACACAGGCTTCCCTCTCTTACCAGCTCCGGCGTAAAGATCTCCTCGTCAATGGGGCCGCACAGGTCGATGTACCGCTTCCACTGCCCCGGCGTGCTGTCGTAGGGAGGTGTGGCTGTAAGGGCAATGACAGTCATTCCCTTCAGCTCTTTCATAAATGTTTCCAGAGCTTTCCACCACTCGCTCCTCAGGTGATGCGCCTCATCCAGGCAGATGGTCTTAATTCCCGCAGCCTTCACTGCGTCGAAAATGTCAAAATCGCGGAAATCCACTGCCTCGGACTCCCTTTCATCCTCCTCCGACTCATCATCGCCGTCACTTAACTGCCCCTGGTAATGCTTCATGGCGCTGTACAGGGCCTGGTAGGTAATGGCGGTGATACACTTCATATATCTCAGGTCATTGGACAAAAGTTCCTCCGGCTCCCTCCCCGGCAGCAGAAAGCCTTCCGTGATCCTCTCCAGCCACTGCTGCCGGATGGTGATGCTGGGAGACAGGATCAGGCATGGCTCTCCCAACCGCCGGAGCAGCTCAATGCCCAGGGTCGTCTTCCCGGACCCGGGTGCCGCCACGATATGCAGCTTCCCGTCCGCCAGATATTTCTGGGAATTTTGCAGGACCCTGTCCTGGTAGTCTCTCCAGCTTCCCCTGAACTGCAGTGTATCCTCGTATATGTTTTTCATTTCTCATTTTCCCCTTGTGCTGTCTGTGTCATGCTACAAGTCCACTCTATATGGATTTGGAGGAAAAGTCAATGGCCCGGTCATCCTTCAATCAGCATATCCCTGCCGCTCACAGGAGTTTCTCACAATTTCACTTGCCTCCCTCCTCCATACGGCAGTATACTTATTATAAATCCAGTAACTTCAGGAACATACAGGACTGACCGGATACCGCCTGGAAACAGCAAGCCGCATACAAAAGGAGCATGCATAAGATGAATAAATTTGACATATTTATATCTTTTAAAAACAGTACCTCTGATGGCAGTCAGACAAGAGACGCCCAGATTGCGGAACAGATATATCGAGAATTCTGCCTGATGGGCATATCTGCTTTTTACAGCAACATCACGCTTCTGAAACTGGGAGAGAGCGTTTACAAGCGCTCTATCGATCACGCCCTCGACACCGCAAAAATACTGCTCCTCATCAGCACCGATCCGTCCTACATCGAATCCAGATGGATCAAATATGAATGGGAAAGCTTTCACACTGACATCCTGAATGACATAAAAAAAGACGCGGAGATCATCACATACACCGACGGAATCTCTCCCCACGCCCTCCCGCGCGCACTTCGAAGCTACCAGAACTGCGACATACAGCGCATGGA
This sequence comes from Lachnoclostridium phocaeense, assembly GCF_959599685.1. Lineage (NCBI taxonomy): Bacteria > Bacillati > Bacillota > Clostridia > Lachnospirales > Lachnospiraceae > Lachnoclostridium > Lachnoclostridium phocaeense. The sequence continues at coordinate 69,199 of NZ_CAUGIN010000015.1, read as the reverse complement.
CATCTCCGCTTTCTGCGCTTTCACAAAAAAGGTCCTTGAAAAACTGAGTTCACCCGCAAATCAGCCGGAGCAGCCCGATCTCCGCGCCGGGAAAACGCCGTCTGATACCAAAACCAGAAAAAGTCATAAGTCCATCTACTCATCCACATATCGGAACGAGGCAGACCGGCTCCGCATACAAGCCGGAAATTCCGCCTCTTCTGACAGAATTGCTCTTGAGTATCTCAAAAGCCAGGGAGCCTTGCGCGAACATTCTGTGATCCTGGATGCCGGCTGCGCTTACGGGTATGTGGCGGAAGACCGCTTCGGGAATGCCGGATGGACAGATCTGATACTGGGAATAGACAACAACCCCCTTGTCATTGAAAAAGCGCGCCAGCTCCATGATAATCCTAAAATGGCTTTTGAGGTCATAGATCTGGAAGACGAAAATTTTACACAACTGCTTAAAGATATGATGGAAAGATACGGAATCCGAAAATTCGACATTATTTTCTCGGCTCTCACGCTTCACCATTTAAAAAATCCAGGCAAGGTTCTTCACCGACTTCGCAGATTTCTTGCAGATGACGGCTACGTGATCCTCCGGGGATCTGATGACGGGAGCAAGCTGTGCTATCCGGGCAGCGATCTGATGGATCAGATCATAGAGAAGAGTCTGACTGCCCACGGTGTCTCTGACCGTCTTAACGGCCGGAAGCTTTACACCCAACTCTTCGATACCGGCTATCACGACATCCATATTTTCAGCAATATAAAAGATCTCAGCAATATGGACTATGACGACCGGGATGACCTCTTCCACGAAAGTTTTTCCTATCGCAGCGACTATTTTCGGAAAGCCTACGAGAAGGATCCCTATAATATTCAATGTAAAAATGACTTCGAGTGGATGCAGGAGGCACTGGATCTTTTCGAGCAGCAGTTTTACGAGCGTAACTTCTGGTACTGCGAGTATGACTACATCGCCGTTGCCAGGAAGTAAGACATGCCCGTTGAGCAAAGAATAAAAAAAGTGTTTCTTTGCTTCAGCAAGAGGGAGATTCTTTCACTATTATCTTTGAAGAAGTTGGGAAGAAAGGCGAAGAAGCAGATTATAAAGATAGTTCAGCATAAAAAAGCCCTTGAAAACGCCCGTTTTACGGGATTTTCAAGGGCTTCAGACACCTTTGTGGTTATGAGATTACATTCCAGCCTGAGCTGCAACCTCTGCCGCGAAGTCGTCTACTTTCTTCTCGATTCCTTCGCCTGTCTCAAAACGTACAAACTTCTTAACTGTCATGTTTGCACCGTTCTCTTTAGCAACTTTTGCCACATACTTGGCAACTGTCAGATCGCTGTCCTGTACGTATACCTGGTCTAACAGACAGATCTCTTTCATCTCTTTGTTGAGACGTCCGATAATCATCTTCTCGATGATGTTCTCCGGCTTATCCGGATTCTCTGTCTTAGCCTGTGCAAGCAGGATCTCTTTCTCGTGATCCATGAACTCCTGAGAAACTTCGTCTCTGGACACATACTTCGGAGACATAGCTGCTACCTGCATAGCTACGTTCTTCAGACAAGCTTTGATCTCGTCGTTGATCACGTCTGTCTCAGCCTCTACAAGAACACCAATACGTCCGCCACCATGGATGTATGCAACGATGCATCCGTCGGAAACGATCTTCTCAAATCTTCTGATGCTCAGCTTCTCGCCGATAACAGAGATTTTCTCTGTCAGAGCGTCCTGAACAGTCTTGGAAGCGTCCTCGTTCCATGCCTCTGCCATGAAAGCGTCCATATCTTTTGCCTCTGTTGCCAGAGCCTGCTCTGTAACTGCCTTAACAAATCCCTGGAACTCAGCGTTTTTTGCAACGAAGTCAGTCTCAGAGTTAACCTCTACGATAGCTGCTGTCTTATCATCTTTTACTTCAGCCATAACAAGACCTTCTGCAGCGATTCTTCCGGCTTTCTTAACAGCCTTTGCCTCGCCGTTCTTTCTCAGGTACTCGATTGCTGCGTCCATATCTCCGTTTGTCTCGCTGAGGGCTTTCTTGCAGTCCATCATGCCTGCGCCTGTAAGCTCTCTCAACTCTTTTACCATACTAGCTGTAACTGCCATTTTATTTTCCTCCATATTATATACGAATATATACGAATTACCGGTCTGTACGCCTCTGTCCGGAGCTTAGGCCTCCACTGTCTCCTCAGCTTCCTCTGCTGTCTCGTCGTAAGCTTCCTCGCCCTCTGCGTACTCTTCCTCACTGTACTCAGCAGCGCCCTGGTTCGCCTCAACAACAGCGTCTGCCATCTTGGAAACGATCAGTTTTACAGCGCGGATAGCATCGTCATTTCCCGGGATCACATAGTCAAGCTCCTCAGGATCACAGTTTGTGTCAGCAATACCGATCAGCGGGATCCCCAGTGTGTGAGCCTCCTGCACACAGATTCTCTCTTTCTTCGGGTCAACGATGAAGATCGCATCCGGCAGTCTCTTCATCTCTTTGATGCCGCCAAGGTTCTTCTCCAGCTTCTCCCACTCTTTTTTCAGCTTGATAACTTCTTTCTTAGGAAGGACATCAAATGTTCCGTCCTCAGCCATTGCCTCGATTTCTTTCAGACGTGCCACACGGCTCTTGATGGTCTTGAAGTTTGTCAGCATTCCGCCGAGCCATCTCTCATTTACATAGAACATACCGCAGCGCTCTGCCTCTGTCTTGATAGCGTCCTGAGCCTGTTTCTTTGTTCCTACGAACAGGATTGTGCCGCCCTCTGCCGCGATATCAGATACAGCCTGGTAAGCCTCATCTACTTTTCCAACGGATTTCTGCAGGTCGATGATGTAGATACCGTTTCTCTCTGTGTAGATGTAGGGAGCCATCTTAGGGTTCCATCTTCTTGTCTGATGTCCAAAGTGAACACCTGCTTCTAAAAGCTGCTTCATTGAAATAACACTCATGTTTCTTTCCTCCATTTGGTTTTCTTTCTTCCGCACATTTCATTTCCCGCATGACCGTCTTTTCCTTAAAAAAGCTTAGGCACCGGTGCGGGCAGACATATGCGTGTTTTTTTGCAACGGTCATATATTATCATAAAACCTGCCCTGTTGCAAGCACTTCTCCTCATTTTGTGCCGCTGTTTTGCATGATTTATCAGCAGTCAATGCCCTTTCTCTGGTAGAAGAGGTTGAACAGGATGTACCCGGCCCCGATCCACAGGGCGCACACGCCCAGGGCGATGAGATTGTTCTTTGCCAGCAGCTCCTGATTTTGAGTCACTCCATTGTAGATCGTCTGAAAGGAGGTGGTGGGCACAGCTACAGACACCTTCTCCAGCGTCTCATTCAGTCCCCCGAAAAGAGGAGGCAGCATGGTCAGCAGCATGAGGGGCGCCCCGATGGTCCCCGCCGACGCCTGGTCCCTGGCCAGAAGTCCCGCCAGCGCTCCCAGGAAGCACAGGCCCGCTGAAGCCAGCAGCACAGCCCCTGTGTAGACCGGGAAATCCTTCATATCGCCCCCTGTGATGAAGAACACGGCCGCCGCGTCCAGGAGCGTCATCAGAAGGCAGACCAGCAGTTTGGAGGCCAGGAACTCCTGCCCTCTCACCCGGGCCATCATGAGGGACCGGAGGGTGTATTTTTCCTTCTCCTCGGCGATCATCACAGGCAGGATGCTGGTGGGACTGATGGCGATGGAAAATACGGCGCACATACCGAGCACATAATCCCCCGCCTCATCTCCCAGGTCGCTGAAGACGTTCTGGTAGATAAAACAGAATACGATGGGAATGAGAAAGCTCACCAGGATATTCTTGTTGGTCAGGCACCCCTTCAGGTCCTTTTTCAGTAACGTAAAAATAATCTTTCCGCTCATAGCTATTGCTCCTCCTTTGTCAGTGTAAGAAATACGTCCCGGAGACTGGGCTCCTCGGAGTGGATCATGAGGACCTCTCCGGCCTGCCCCAGAGACTCCAGCAGGGCTTCTCTTTCAAGGGGCACTTCCCTTTTCCCCTCCTTCGTGGTGATGACCACCCTTTTGTGTGAGTATTTCAGCTTCAGCTCCTCCGGCGAGCCGCTCTCCACGATGCTCCCCTTGTTCAGAAGGGCCACTCTGTGACAGAGCTCATCCGCCTCCTCCATGTTGTGGGTGGTGAGAAAGACGGTGGCCCCCTCCCGGTTCAGCTTTCTTATGAGATCCCGTATCTCGTCCGCCGTGGCCGGGTCAAGGTTGGCCGTGGGCTCATCCAGAAAGAGAAGGCCCGGATCGTGGAGGATGGTCCTTGCGAAGACCAGCCTCTGCTTCATGCCCCTGGAGAGCTTCTCCACCTTCTTTTTGGCAGCGTCCAGGAGCTCCACCGCCTCCAGCGTCCTCCGTATTTTTTCCTTTTTGTCCCTGATCCCGTAAATATCCGCAAACAGGTCCAGGTTCTCATAGACCGTCATCTTCTCATACAGGCCGCTCATGTCGCTCATAATGCCTATTTTCTTTTTTATATCCGGAGAAAACGGGTCCTTCCCCAGTACCGTCACCTCCCCGCTGTCGCTGTGGAGCTGTCCGGTGAGGAGCTTGATAGTGGTTGTCTTTCCCGCACCGGAGGGTCCCAGATATCCGAATATCTCTCCTTTTTTGATCTCCAGATCACAGTGATCCAGCGCCTTTACATTTCCAAAGGTCTTTGTCAGTTGATTTGCTTTTACGATGTTTGTCATGGCTTTCGTCCTCCTTACAGCTCCTATCTTACCGTTTCTCTGGATTTTCACCTTATTTTCCCGGTAAATGGAGCCTGTCAGAGGATGAACGGAGCAAAAAAAGGGGTGAGACCTGCAAAGCCTCACCTTCAAAAGTCACTTTATTATTTCTTATCTCTGCCGCGTCCCGGTCTCCAGGGTGGGGAAAAAGGGTCTCTTTTTCCGGATCACAAAGAGGGAAGCGATTCCTGCCAGGAACCAGACCGCGCACACGGCCCCTCCCCAGACCAGGGACACATCCATAAAGCCCTCCATGGGCTGCAGCTTCTTCAGGACCACGCCCAGGATGCCGGTGGGCAGGAACTCTGCCAGCCTTCCAAATGCCACGTTCCAGTAGGAAAAGACCGGAGCCACATAGACAGCCACCACACTGACGGCCGCGTACACATTTACGCTGTTCTGGTCCTTCGCGTACACACCGGTCAGGAAGCCCCAGGGCAGAAGGGCCGTCACCCCGGCCAGATGGACCAGCAGGTACTCCGGCAGAAGCGACATATCCGCCCCCGCGATCAGAAACACCACCACAGCCATGAGCTCTCCCACCACAAGACAGGCCCCTGCCTTGGACAGCGCAAAGTGGGCCAGCGACACGCCGGACCGGGACAGAAGGGACAGGGTATCTCTCTCCTTCTCCTCCACAAGAAGAAGGGGATAATCTGTCAGCGGCACCAGCACGATGTTAAAAAGAGCCATGGTCAGGAGCAGCATCCAGGGATCAAAGTACACCACCCGGAAGATGAGGGCCAGGATGGCCGGCGTCAGGACCATCAAGAGGATCGTCTTGTCCGTAAAGGATGTCCAGATATCTTTTTTCAGTAGCGTCCACATTTTCTTCATAGCTGTTTTCCTCCCTTACCTCTAAAACTCATACATGCTCCGAAGCTCCTGTATCTTTCCCTTGGACAGGGGAACATCTGTCTTCTCATACCCCGCCAGGCGCAGGGAGTAGGAATTCCTCGTCCACTTCACCAGCTCCACCACCTTCTGCATGTTCACGATGTAGGAGCGGTGGCACCGGAAGAAGCCGAACCTAGCCAGCTTTTCCTCCAGGTCACTCATCCTGAAGTCCCCTGCATACTGCTCCCTCCTCACATACACAAAAACCTTTCCGTCGTTCGCCTCCACGTAGTCGATCTCCTCCGGATTAAAAAGGAAATTCTTTTCATTGTAGGAGACAGAAATCTTGCTCACCTGGGGAAGCTCCGGGCTGTCCTGTGTGCTCTCCCCCTGGTCGATGCACCGCACACCATCCCGGGCAATCTCATAGTGGTCCCCGGGGCAGATGCAGGTGTCCCGGTGGGACCAGGAGAGTGTTATGAGCCGCCCCTCCCGCTCGCAGAAGCTCTCCATCCAGCCGAGGATGACCTTCTTTGACTCCTCCTCCTCAAAGGCGATGGGGTTCAGGATAAAGTAATCCTCTGCCCCCCTGACGATCTCCCGCGCGATACGCACCCGCTTCTTCTGCCCCTCCGTGCAGGAGCTCAGCCTTTTCCCAAGCAGCTCCGAAAGATGCATCTGCTCCACCGCGGAGCGCACCCGCTTCTCCGTGCCCGACAGCCCCGCGAAAAACTTCAGATATTTCCTCACTGTCATCTTTTCATACAGGGCTCCCTCATCTTCCACATATCCCGCGTCCCGGCCCGCCGCCTCCACCAGAGGGGCCTCGGCCTTTTTGGTCCCCTCAAAGTGGAGCATCCGGCTGCCGTATAAAACCTCCCTCAAAAGCTCTTCCATAGTCTGTTCTCCTTTGTCATCACTCTTGCCATTTTCCGCAACAGTCAAAATACTCCTCCATTGTACTGGATGAAGACGCAGAATGCAATATACGGGGAGGAAGCATGGCCGGAACTCCTTCGGATGAAGGGCGAAAAAAGGCCTGCGCCACAAAGCGCAGACCCTCTGTCTGTTCACCAAGGATCAGAGAACTCTCCTCACGCAGCGTATCTGACGATACGTGCAGCTCGGAGACTCGATGATCCCCACCGACGGCGACGACGCATGTATCAGGCCGCCGCTTCCATTGTAGATACCCACATGTCCATAGTAGACAACCAGGTCTCCCGCCTGAGCCTGGGAGAGAGGGATTTCCACTCCCGCCGATGCCTGGGCTGTGTCCGTCCTGCCGAGGCTGACTCCAAAGGCCGCATAGATCTGCTGGGTAAATCCGGAGCAGTCGATGCCATTGGTCAGACTGTTGCCGCCATATACATAGGGATTGCCCAGGAACTGTCTCGCATAGGCCACTACCGCCCATCCGTCCCTCCCCTGGGGAGGTATCACCGTGCTGCTGCCGCCTCCGGAACCGCTGCCTCCGCTGGAGCTGCCCCCGCCGGAGCCGCCGTTAGACGGCTGGCTGGGTGCGGTGTCCTGGGCTGCGGCTGCTGCCGCTGCCGCCTCCTGCTGCCTGCGGGCCTCTTCCGCCGCCTGCTGGGCCGCCACCGCCTCCTGGATGTCCGCGTCAAGCTGGGCAATCTCGGACTGCTTTCCCTCGATCATGGTGCCCAGGGAAGTCTTGTCCTCCTCCAGCTGGCTCTGCATCTGCGTCATGCTCTCCGCCTCCTCCTGGAGGCTCTCGGAGAGCTTCTCTATCTTCTTCGTTGTAGCTATGTACTCCTCCTGCTTTTCTTTGTCATATGTATGCACATTTTTTATGTACTCGGCCTTGTTCACCAGATCGGAAAAGCTTTCCGCCGACAGGAGCAGCTCCAGTTCATTTCCGCTTCCGGACTCGTACATGTACTGGATACGCTTTTTCATGTCCTCATACTGCTGGTCCTGCTGGACAATAGCCTCCTCCAGGTCTATGTTCGCCTGGTCGATCTCCTCCTGCTTTTTCTGCAGGTCTGCCTCCAGCGTACTGATCTTGTCCAGGATGCCTGTCAGCTCTGACTGAAGCGAAACCACCTCATCCTCTGCCGCCGCCTTGTCATTCTGCAGGTCCTCCACAGAGGGCGTGGCGAAGACGGGACTGACTGCCATGGAACTGATCAGTGCTGCCGTGATAAAAGCCTGTGCGATTTTTCTCTTCATATTCTCCCACCTGTCTGTTGTAAATTATTTATACTCTTATGAATTCAGTTTCACTTATTCAAATTACATGTTACTACATATTCCCGTTCAATTCAACAATTTCCCAAAATTCTCACAGAAAAATCTGCCAGTTCTTCTTCCACTCAAAAAACCGGAGACGCATCCGTCCCCGGTCCACATTTTTTAAGTATATCTTGAACAATTTACCAGCATCGCCTGTACCAGGGTGACCCGTATACGCTGGCGATCTTCACCACATCACCCGGCTTCGGTGCATGGATCATCTGTCCATTTCCGATGTAGATGCCTACATGGGTTCCGTAGCACACAATGTCTCCCGGCTGCGGGCTGCTGACCGCCACGCCGCATCCTCCCTGCGCCTGGGATGTCCTGGGAAGGGAAATCCCGGCCACCGCATGGCAGTACTGGACAAGTCCGGAACAGTCAAGTGCCACGCCTGCTGTAGAGCCGCCGTATACATAGGGAACTCCCAGCTGGCTGTAAGCCGCGTTTACGATCGCCTGGGCGGTAGAGGTGTTCCCGCTGGATGCACCGCCGGAAGATGATCCACTGCCACCGGTGGAGCCTCCCCCGGAAACTGTCCCGGATGAGCTGCCTCCGCCGGAGCTGCTGTTTCCGCTGCCGGACCCGTTTGATGTGCTGCCTCCCGATGACTCTGCACTCTGGCTTTCCGCCTCCCTCTGCGCCGCCTCCGCAGCAGCAGCCTCGGCCGCAGCCTGTATCTGCTGGTCATAGTCAGCGATCTCCGCCTTCTTCTCCTCGAGGGTCGCATTCAGCTCCGCCTCCTGGGCTTCATACTCCTCCTGCATGGACTCCTGCTTTTTCTGCTCCTCCTCCAGCGTGGTCTTCAGATCCTGGATCTCTTTCTCTGTGTCTTCCAGGGCCTGAAGCTGCTGCCGGTCATAGGTATGTACATTTGATATATACTCAGCCTTGTTCACAAAATCCGAGAAATCTGTGGCCGACAGGAGCGTCTCTATGGCAGTGGCCTGCCCGTTTTCATACATGTACTGGATACGCACCTTCATGGACGCATACTGCTCATCTGCCTTCTGCTGGGCCTCCTCAAGATCTGCCTGGGCCTCGATGATCTTTTCTCCGGTGGCGATCATCTCCTCCTCAAGCTCTCCTGCTTTGTTGAGAAGCTCTGTCAGCTGCTCCTGCAGGGAGTCTGCCTCGCTCTGGGCCGCCGCTTTGCTGCTTTCAAGTTCATCTGTATCCGGCGCTGCAAACACCGGGGTCACGGCCATAGAACTGGCCAGTGCCACGGCAAGAGACGCTCTTCCAAATCTTTTCATTCTCCTGTCTTCACCCTTTCCGGTCACATTGTCTGGTATCAACATCTTGTCAATATCTGTCATTTCATTTCTGTTCAACAGATTTTATTATAAATGACCGGTCATATTTTTGCAATATTTTTTAACATTTTTGTAACATTTCATTTTTCTCTATACGACTGCTGTGTTCTTTTCCTCCGGCCCGCCCGGAAGTATCGGACGCTCATCGATCCGCTGGATCAGGACAAACATAACCGCCGCAAAAGCGCCGCAAAGGATCGTGATCACACTGATGCGCATATTATTTTCCATCATCCAGCCGAAAAATCCGAACCGGGAAGCGGCAACAGAAATGATATTCATCACTATATGCCCAACAGCCGGCGCTTTCACAGATCCATACTTTTCATATACGTAGCAAAGGATCATGCCTGTTGCAAATGCATACAGCATCTGGACCATATTCCCGTGCAGGATGGCAAACACAAGACTGGATAAGAAGGCAGCCTGCCCGAAACCAGACTGTTCCCGCATCCTCTTAAACATCATCCCGCGAAAAACCAGTTCCTCTGATATGGGAACCAGGATCCCGAGGCAGAGCAGCTGCATCACGAAGGGGGCGCTGTACAGAGAGTCGGAAGTCTGCTGGTAGGCCGCACTGTAGCTGGAAATATTGGAGATCAGGATCAGGTTGTTCAGTCCCACGCACAGAGCAGCCGCAATGCCGATCACTGCTCCGTATTTCCACAGAGGAGCCTTCCGGTTAGGGATCACCCCCGCCATTTTTTCATTTTTTCTGTCCCTGTGGAACATATACAGGATAACGGGGATAACGATCAGCGCAGTGATCCCCTCCAGCTGGGTGGTGTACTGCAGCATCCTCTCTGAGATGGACACGGACAGTTCCAACATATCCTGCTGACTCTGCATGGCTCCTACCGTCTCCTCATAGTGCTGTGAGATATATACAAACGTGTATCCCATCACAGCGATCATGCTGACGGTAATGCTGATCAGGTATTTGATGAGCAGCGGCGTCCAGGCGTACCACGTCCCTTTCCTCCTTCCCATCGGAGGGGTCACAGGGCCCGTGGGCATCCCCTGGGGCATTCTGTGGGGTTCATTGTTTTCTCCTGGCTCCTGGTTTGGGTTTTCCCAAGGATTACTCATATATTAAAGCCTCGCTTTCTCAATCATAATACATGCTGCCCGCAGGCAGCCGTTCAAAATTCTTTTTTATTCTACTTCCGAAACGGGAAAGTTGCAATTAAAAAACTATAAACTCTTTTCTTTCTTCTGATTTCGCCCTATAATAATAGAAACACCCCCACGAAAGGAGCTTAATTTATCATGGAAGATCAGAAACAGCGAGTTTACGATGCCCTGAATAAACTGGGCATTAAATATGAAGTAGTAGAGCACGAGCCTGTCCACACTATGGAAGATATGGACCGTCTCGGACTTCCCCAGAAGGGAACCCTGTGCAAGAACCTGTTCCTGCGGGACGCCAAGGGAAAACGGCATTTTCTCGTCACCTGCGATGAGAAGAAGACCGTGGATCTCAAAGCGCTGGGCCGCACCCTGGGCGCCGGCAACTTAAGTTTTGCCTCCGAGGAGCGCCTGGAGAAATATCTGGGGCTAAAGCAGGGAAGCGTCTCCCCCTTCGGGCTGATGAACGACACAGACCACGCTGTAGAATTCTTTATTGACAAGGATCTGAGCCGCTGCAAAAGCCTCGGCATCCATCCCCTGGAAAACACAGCGACCGTCTTCCTGTCCTTTAAAGATCTGGACAAATTCCTCTGGGACCTGGACGTAGACGTGATCAAGATCAAGCTGTAAGCAAAGTATACAAGAGCCAGGAGCTCTCCTTCCTGAGGGAAAGCTCCTGGCTTTTTATTCTTCTCTATTCTCTTTTATAAAATGTTCTGCAAATGCGCGGATCTCATCCTGTCCGCCTGCCAGTGTTCCCTGGATCATGCCAGGTTTTCCTCCGCCCCGGCCTTCAAACCGGCTGTTCATCGCTTTTCCAAGAGGTCTCACATCTGCCTGGCGGCTGCCGATCACATACCGGTAGCCATCTTCTTCTGTCCCTGCAAAGACCGCGCAGATATCGGCTCCCCGATCAAGGAGCAGATTCATCAGCTCTCTCGGCGCATCCCCTGCAAGACTTCCGTCAAAGACAGCGGTCACCGGGGATTCGATCTGGATCTCTTTTGCACGGTACGCCAGGATCTGGTGCACAAGTTTTCCATTCTCATACTTCTGCTTCTCCAGCTCCTCCTTCTGCCTTTTCACCGCCCCGGCGATCTGATTTTCCTTCTCGCACAGCAGCGCGCCGATCTCCTTCGCGCCTGCCAGCTTCACCTCGTAGTCCCGGAGCGCCCGGAAGCCGCAGAGCATCGTGATCCGCTCTCCGCCTTTGTAGTTCATACGGTTCACCAGCTTGATCAGGCCGATCTCACCTGTCCGCTTCACATGGGGCGCACAGCAGGCGCACACATCATATCCCGGCACGCTGACGATCCGGACCTGCCCCTCTATCTCGATCTTGCTGCGGTACTCCATCTGTTCCAGTTCTTCCTTCGAGGGGTACTGCACAAGGATCTCCAGATCCGACACCACCGCCCGGTTGGCCTCCCACTCGATCTGGCGGAGCTCCTCCGGCGTAATGGGACCGTCAAAGTCCATGGTGCAGTAGTCGCTGCCCAGATGGAAGCCCACATTGTTGTAGCCAAAGCGGCTGTGGACAAGACCGGAGACAATGTGCTCCCCGGTGTGCTGCTGCATTTTCTCAAAGCGCTCCTCCCAGTCGATCCGGCCGCAGACCAGATCTCCCGGCTCCAGGGGGGCCTCCGTCCTGTGGTACACCACGCCGTCCCGCTCCCGGGCATCCAGCACTTTCACCTCTCCCAGGTATCCGGTGTCCGCATACTGCCCTCCCCCTTCCGGGAAAAAGCAGGTCTGATCCAGCACAGTCCAGAAACCGCCGTCCTCTTTGCACGCCGCGCAGAAGAGGACCCGCGCCTCAAATTCCTTCCGGTGGCTGTCCTCATAGAACAGCTTTCTCGTCATATCTCCAGTATATTCTGGCAGCTCCATCTATCTCTACATCCTTTCCGTCGCATTCCAGTCAGCTTACATCCTCTCCGGCGCCTCAAAGCCAAGCACATCGATACAGCTCTCCAGTATCTTCTTTGTCAGCACAAGAAGGGCGATGTAGCTCTTTTGCACTTCCTTATCTTCCTCTGCCAGGATCCTTGTCTCATGGTAGAACCGGTTAAATGCGTTGGCCAGCTCATAGATGTACGCGCAGATCTTGTGGGGTGCCAGCTCCTCAAAGGCTGTCTCCATGACTCCGTTGTACTTGGCCGCCTCCAGCATCAGCGCCTTCTCCTCATCCCCGTGAGCGCCGGTAACTGAAAGGCCCTCCAGTGTCTCTCCGGCCTCTGTGTATTTATTGAGGATGGACTTGATCCGCACGATGGTGTATAGAATATAGGGACCTGTATTTCCTTCAAAGGAAGTAAACCTGTCCACATCAAACACATAGTCTTTGGAAGCCTGGTTGGAGAGGTCCCCGTATTTGATAGCGGAAAGCCCCACAGTCCTGGCTGTCTCCCGGGCCTCCTCCTGGCTGACTGTCCGGTTGTCTGTGATCTTGCGGTACATCTCCTCGTTGATCTCCGCAATCAGGCTCTCCAGACGCATTACACCGCCTTCTCTTGTCTTGAAAGGCTTTCCGTCCTTGCCGTTCATAGTTCCAAATCCCAGAAAACGCAGTCTCGTCTCTTCCGGCACGATACCGGTCTTCTTGGCCGCGCGGAACACCTGCGTAAAGTGAAGCTCCTGTCTCTTGTCCACCACATAGATCACCTGATCCGGGTGGTAGTCCTGCTCTCTCTGGACCAGAGTGGCAAGATCCGTGGTGCCGTAGAGCGATGCTCCGTCCGATTTCTGGATCATACAGGGCGGGATTTCCTTTGTGTCGCTCTCCTCTTTCACGTCAATGACAAGGGCCCCCTGGTCCACCCGGGCATATCCCTCCTCTTTCAGCTTCTCGATCATATCCGGGATATAGGCCTGAGCGTCAGCCTCCCCCTTCCAGAGATCAAAGTCCACATTCAGGTTGCTGTAGTTCTTTTTCAGATCCGTCACAGAGACCTGCATGATATGTTTCCACACAGCCGTGTATCCCCTGTGTCCGTTCTGAAGAAGATAGGTCGCATGCAATGCTTCTTCCCGGTAATCCTCATGCTCTTTCGCGTAGGCGCTGGCTGTCGGATAAATCTCCTCCAGCTCCCCGATGGTGAAGGGCGCCTCCTCGGGATACTCTCCCTCAAAGGACTCGTCAAAGTATACCAGATCCGGCTGGCGCTTCTTCAGCTCTGTGATGATCAGGCCCATCTGGTAGCCCCAGTCGCCCATGTGGATGTCTCCCAGCACTTTGTGTCCCATAAGACGGCAGATCCTCTTGACGCTCTCTCCTATGATGGCAGAGCGGAGATGTCCTACATGGAGCGGCTTGGCCACGTTGGGTCCGCCGTAATCGATGACAATGGTCTGGGGATTGCTGGTCTCTTCCACGCCCAGTTTTTCGTCCGCTTCCATCTCATTCAGATAGCCTGCTATATATTTATCGTCCAGTTTGATATTGATGAACCCTGGTTTCACCATCTCTGCTGAAAGGATACATCCCCCCCCCTTAATCTGATCCACCACATCCTGGGCGATCATAAAAGGAGCTTTTTTGTATGCTTTGGCGCCGGCCATGGCGCCGTTGCACTGGTATTCACACAGATCCGGCCTGTTGGACAGGGTCACCTTTGCGTAGGAGCGGTCATATCCTGCCGCCTCAAACGCCTCTTCCATTTCTTCCGTGATCAGATCTATCAGTTGTTTCATTCTTTTTCCTCCATTCCTGCAGCCAGGATCCTTCCTCGCACCCTGACATCATCTTATAAGTCTACCATAATCAGGCTTTTCTCTCAATATCCTGTTTTTTATATTCTGCACTTTTTTCTGGTTTTCTTCTTTCCTATATACCGGGCCGCGCAGGCTTGCATTTTGCGCCCAGGTGTGCTACCCTCATTGCCAGGCCCGGACAGTCATCGCAGCAATCCGGGGATCTGACAGAAGACTTTTCAGAAACGAGGGATATTCCATATGAAGATAGGTTCTCATGTGGGGATGAGCGGAAAGGACATGCTCCTTGGCTCCGCGAAGGAGGCCGTCTCCTACAGCGCGGATACATTCATGTTCTACACAGGCGCACCCCAGAATACAAGAAGGAAAGAGATCAGCGAGCTGAACATAGAGCCCGCCTGGGACTACATGAAGGAGCACGGCATAGAGGAGATCATTGTCCATGCTCCCTACATCATCAATCTTGCCAACACAGTGAAGCCGGAGACATACGAGCTGGCAGAGCGGTTCCTGGCCCTGGAGCTGGAGCGCACCGCCGCATGCCGCAGCCAGGTCCTCATCCTGCATCCCGGTTCCCATGTGGGCGCCGGAGTGGACGCAGGCATTGCCCAGATCATCCGCGGGCTGAACCATATCCTGACACCGGACACTCCGGTGTACATTGCCCTGGAGACCATGGCCGGGAAAGGATCCGAGATCGGCCGCAGCTTTGAGGAGCTGGCCCGCATCTACGACGGCGTCACATGCAGCGACAAGCTCCGGGTCTGCTTTGACACCTGCCACACAAGCGACAGCGGCTATGACATCATCCACGATTTTGACGGCGTCATAGAGAAATTTGACCGTCTCATCGGCAAAGACCAGATCGCTGTCTTCCACATCAACGACAGCAAAAATCCGGCAGGAGCCTCAAAGGACAGACACGCCAATATTGGTTTCGGGCAGATCGGTTTTGAAGCCCTGAACTACATTGTGCATCATCCGGATTTCCAGGATGTGCCCAAGATCCTGGAGACGCCCTACGTCCCCTCACCCACACAGGCCAAGAAATCCTTTGCCCCTTATAAATATGAAATCGAAATGCTCAGACAGAAGACCTTTGATCCGGATCTTCTGGAGAAGATCGCCGGCGTTTAGTCCGGCTTTTTTCTTGACATTTTCACTTAAATGTATTATTGTACTACATAGATAATACATTCAATCTTAACATCCCGAAAACTCCACAAGAAAAGTGAGGTGATCACATGCCATGGGACTTAGATAACGACCGCCCCATCTACCTGCAGATCATGGAAAGGATCCAGCAGGACATTATATCGGGCGTCTACAAACCCGGCGACAAGCTTCCTTCTGTGCGGGACCTGGCGGTAGAAGCCGCAGTCAACCCCAACACTATGCAGAAGGCTTTATCCGAACTGGAGCGCAGCGGACTTGTATATGCACAGCGGACCAGCGGACGTTTTATCACGGAGGATGAACAGATGCTCAAAGAGATGAAAAAAGAACAGGCTTCCCGCCATATAGCGGAGTTCTTTGAGAAAATGAGAAGTCTTGGCTTCCGGGACGAAGAGACACTCTCCCTGATCCAGGAAGCAGTAAAGGAGGAACACTGATTATGAAGCCGATATTGGAATGTAAGGGGCTTTCCAAAAAATACAACAACATGTACTACGCCCTCACCAATCTGAATCTGGCGCTGGCCCCCGGCCAGATCGTAGGGCTCCTTGGACCTAACGGAAGCGGGAAGAGTACGCTGATCAAGCTTATCAACGATCTCCTTGTTCCCACAGAAGGCATGGTTCTTGTAGACGGCATGACTCCCGGCGTGGAGACAAAAAAAATCGTCTCCTACCTGCCGGAGCGCAGCTATCTGGATCCTGCCATGAAGATCAAGGACATGATTTCCTACTTTGCGGATTTCTATGAGGACTTTGTTACAGACAGAGCATGCCATATGATGACAGACCTGGAGATCGACGTAAACGCCAGGATGCGCACGCTCTCCAAAGGGACAAAGGAAAAGGTGCAGCTTGCCCTGGTCATGAGCCGGGATGCCCGCCTCTATATCCTTGATGAGCCCATCGGAGGCGTGGACCCCGCTGCCAGGGACTACATCCTTCGGACCATCCTTACCAACTACAACGAGGACGCTACCATCCTTCTGTCCACCCATCTCATCACAGACATCGAGAACATCCTGGACCGGGTGCTTTTCCTGAAGCAGGGGCAGATCGTGCTGAACCAAACGGTGGATGAGATCCGGATGAACCAGGGAAAATCCGTGGACGCTTTATTCAGGGAGGTATTCAGATGCTAGGAAAACTGATCAGATACGATTTAAAATCCACCACAAAATTTCTTGTCATCATCCATATTTTCCTGGTGGCAGCCTCCGTGTTCGGACGCATCTTCCTGACAGGAAGGCTGGATTTTGAGTCAGACGAACTCAACGAGCTTCTTCTGACGCTTGCTTTTGTCGTGTACATTATCATATTTGCCGGCGTGTCTTACGGGACCTACATTGTCATTGCCGTACGGTTTTACAAAAATATGTTCTCGGACGAGGGATATCTTACCAACACCCTTCCTGTAACCAAGGGCATGCACCTTCTTTCCAAGACCATCTCCGGGAGCATCTGGTGCGTCATCGACATGCTGCTCATCTATGTCTGCGCCTACATCCTGCTGGCCATCCCGATCATAACAGACCCGTTAAGCGCACACTGGGATGAGTTCATCCGGCTGCTGGGCTTCCAGGGCCAGGGAGACTTTAACTTCTTCCTGTTTTACATGGCAGTCCTCACCATAGTCAGCGCCGTGGGCAATGTGATCACCATCGAGGCCTCCGTTGTCCTGGGACAGCTCTTTAACGGACACAAGGTACTGGGATCCGTGGTATCCTACTTTGTCATCACCACGGTCATCGCCATCGCCTCCACTGTAATCATGGGTGTGCAGGGCATTTTAAGTGACAGTATCGCCATGAACTCATCCACCACCCCGGAATCCATTGACCTTGCCGGATATATGATGGATATACTGAACATCAGCTTCGGCATTTCCGTTGCCATAGCCGTCATCCTCTATCTTCTTTCCTACTTCATTATGAAGCGGAAGGTCAATCTCTCATAAAATAACAGGCGGCCTTTAAAAGACCGCCTGCACAAGAAACATATAGAGCACCGTACCGGCTCCGATACTGAGAAGATTATTTCTCTTCCATACGTGGAGCCCTGCGGTTACCAGCACCGCCGCTGCTTCCGGTATCCCGTACGGGGCCGAGAGCACCGGCGTTGTTTTTAGGCAGTACACCACCAGCATGCCGATGACAGCCGGCGTCAGCACCCTCCCAAGGTACTGCACCACATCCGGTATCTCCTTCCCTTTCGGAAAAATAAGGAAAGGAACCACTCTGGTGGCAAAAGTGGTCAATGCCACAGCCAGTATGATGAGCAGCGACATTCCAACGCTTAACGGCATACTTTCTCCCCCCCTCTCTCAAGGCGTGTCCGTCCCACAAAAAGCAGGAGGACGATAAGGAGCATGGAAGGCAGCACAAAATTGTCCGCCCCGAAGATCTGCAGGCAGGCAAAAGCCGCTGCCACGCCGATCACCTCCGGCACCCTGTTCTTTTTATCCATCCACTGTTCCACAAAGATCACCACAAAGAGAGCTGTCATGGCAAAATCGATCCCCTCTGAATTAAAGGGGATCAGAGTCCCCGCAAGAGAACCGATGACAGACCCGATGACCCAGTAGGACTGATTCATGATGGAGATAGCAAAAAGAAACTTCTCCTCATCCACATCCTCCGGCACTTTTGTCGTACAGAGCAGGGAATATGTCTCGTCTGTCAGCCCGAAGATCATGTACCATCTTTTTTTCCCCATGGAATGAAACCTGTCCAGAAGGGAAATCCCATAGAAAATATGTCTCACATTCACCATCAGCGTCATAAAAATGACCTGCACAAAAGAAATACCCGGCACGAAAAAGTTCACTGCCAGATATTGCCCTGAGCCTGCATACACCAGAAGGCTCATCAGCATGGCCCACAAAAAATTATACCCTTTCTCTGCGTACATCACACCGAAGGCGATCCCGATAAACAGATACCCTGTCAACACAGGTATTGTATACGGGAACGCCTTCCGAAATGCATGTCTGTATCCTCTCATACTTTGTGCGTCCTTTATCTTTCTGTATTTCTGTATATACCCCACCGGCCAGAGCCTGGCGCTCTACTGCTGCCCGGCTGAGGCTTCTGAGGCTTCCTCCAGATCAGAGAGCGCCTCCGCCAGAATGGCATCCGACGCCACTGCTCCGTCATAAGCTGCCTGTACCTCTGTCATCAGCTGCCCTGCATCCTCCTGGGATGCCAGAAGCTGCGCTGCCTCCCGGGTCTCCTGGTCCGGCATTTCCTCCCCCACACAGAGCTCTCCCGTCTCTTCATCCGGCTCTATATAGAGGATCTCCAGTCCGGGGGCCATGGTGTAGATATCCTTTATCTTCATATCATAGCGAACAAATGCCAGATATGTGTCCTTGTACTTCCCCCGCTTCGTGTAGGTCTTCAAATTTTCATACCCTTCCGCAAACGGGCTCTGCGCAGTTCTCTCTTCATAGTATTTCCGAACTGCCTTTGTGATCCCGGAGTCTGTCTCCTCCCGGAGAGGATTGTCCTTTGCCTCCTGCCATCCTTCGTTCACTGTCTGCACGTCTTCATTCTGGACAGACACGGCCTGGGCCTTGTCATCCTTTGCAGATTTCTCCCCTGCGTAAAGAGTTCCGGCAGCTACAGCGGTCACGGCCAGCAGCACACAGAGCAGCATCGCTGCTGTGGATCTGCTGTTCCCCGCGCCCTGGCTGCCTTCTTTTCTTTTTCTTTTCATGACAACCTCCATTACTGTGTGATCATCAGTTGCCGGCAGACAAGGGGCACTACAAATGATACTAGCAAATATTTAAAAAGTCAAGGCAGGTCCCGGGGACAGTTTTTTCGTTTTCCCCCTTGTATTTTCCCTACAGATATGGTATTATACTTTTTGTCTCTGTAGCTCAGTGGATAGAGCACTGCCCTCCGGAGGCAGGTGCGCCAGTTCGACTCTGGTCAGAGACGTAAAGAGGAACAGCAAGATCAGCTGTTCCTCTTTTTTATTCCTCAGATGTCAGGACCAAAGTCAGCTCTCTGCCCTGTCCATCTCCCACACAGGCAGACGCAGCCTTCCTTCTTTTCTCTTATAATGATAGGGGATATCCGAGAGAACTTCCTCCTCCCTCACCTGGGTCTCATTGATCTCCTTCACGATCATGGCCGTCTCCCTCCAGGAGGGCGCACTGCTGTCCGGCACAATGATCATCTCATGGATGCTGCTGGGGAGCACGTAGAAATCCTCCTTCAGATATTCTCCTATGTTCTTCAGAACATCTCGGTAGAGAACTGCCGCTGCCCCGAAATTCCGGATGCAGTTGGTGAGGATATACATGCTGTACCCCTTCGTTTCATCCAGGTCCGGTGAGATATCCTCCCCCTCCACCCCTGCCAAAAGAGCGTACAGTGTTGTAAACTCCTCCGGCAGGAGTCTTCTTGTGTTGGCGCAGGCCTCCTCATAGATCTCCTCCCTGGTGACCTTCCACCATCCCAGGTGCTCGTTTCTCACAAGCATGGTGGCAATCCGGTCATCCTCCTTCATATCCACCAGCACATAAAAGACAATAGCAAGGTCCAGATAGGGGATGTAGGGCACCTGCGCAAGGAGATCCCTGTTCTTTTCTCTGTTGATCAGCTGATAGATCAGCTTTGCCCGCACATTGGCATACTTTGTCACAAATTCGCCCTCCCAGGAGTGCCCCATGCGGACATGGCTGTACAGGCACATGATCTGATCCGCCAGCTGTTCAAAAGAATACCCGCGCTTATACCTCTCATAGTATTCCTCCAGATAGATGGTGGGGGACACATTGATCCCGGGCTCACTAAATACGATCCCCTTCCTCTTTTTTCCGTTGTTCTTTGTCACCTGCCTGACACCAAGAGACCTGCCCCCGTCCAGGCTGCTTCTCAATTTTGCTTCCATCTGCTCTACAAACTGTTCATACGACATAGTTCTCCTTTCCCTGCATGCTATTTTTGTGAAATGCTGCCTGAAACAGGCTGATCTGAAAACAGATATCCAGAATGGTCTGACCCGGCTTCACCGGAATGAATATTATGGTGACTTATATTATAAAAAAGCCCTGCACAAAATGCAAGGCTTTTTCGTCATTCTTTTACTTTTCAAACTGCAGATTAAACTCTGGACAGGTACTCTCCTGTACGTGTATCGATCTTCAGCACATCGTCCTGATTTACGAACAGAGGAACCATGATCTGAGCCCCTGTCTCCACGATAGCCGGCTTTGTAGCACCTGTAGCTGTATCTCCCTTCACACCCGGCTCTGTCTCTGTCACGCGAAGCTCTACTGTGATAGGCGGTTCAATGGCAAATACATTGCCCTGGTGAGAGATCACTTTTACAGTGTCGTTCTCTTTTACAAACTTGAGGGAGTCACCTACAACATCTGCGTTGACAGCCAGCTGGTCAAATGTCTCCATATCCATGAAGTTGTAGAGGTCTCCGTCTGAGTACAGATACTGCATATCTTTTCTGTCGATATGAGCCGTCTCAAACTTCTCTGTAGGACGGAATGTCTTCTCGACAACGCCGCCGTTGATGATATTTTTTAATTTTGTACGAACAAAAGCTGCTCCTTTTCCAGGTTTTACGTGCTGGAAATCAAGGATCTGATAAATGTTTCCCTCGATCTCCACAGTTAATCCGTTTTTAAAATCTCCTGCTGAAACCATTATAATCCTCCTTAAACTGTACCTTTAGATAGCACATGTCCTTCTTTTTCACTTGTTCCATTTTATAATACTCTGGTGCTTTTTTCAACCTTTTTTTCCATTCAGGCTCTTTCTGTAAAAGTAGAGCACGATTTTCTCCAGATAGCGCTTCAGCACGATCTGGATCTCCTCCCTGGGATGGATGGGTTTTACAAGGATATTGGGGATCCCCGCCCGCTTTGCTCCCCACACATCAGTAAAGAGCTGGTCTCCTATGAACACCGTGTTCTCCCGGTCTGTACCCATGATCTCCATGGCCCGGATGTAGTTTTTCACAGAGGGCTTATGGGCGTTGTAAACATAGTCCACCTGGATGGGCTCGTTGAACATCTTCACCCGCTTCTCCTGGTTGTTGGAGATCAGGCAGCACCTGAACCCGATATCTTTGAGCCTCTGAAACAGGCGGACAGCCCGCTCGTCCGCAGGCGCCCCGTGGGGAACCAGCGTGTTGTCAATGTCAAAGATCAGGCCGCGCACACCCTCTTCATACAGTTTTTCAAAATCGATCACATATGTGGAAGCCACATATCTGTCGGGAAAAAATCGATCAAGCATTATTTCTCTTCCATCTCCGTCAGTTTCTGGATCATCTCCTCGCACACCTGGAGCACAGTCTTTCCGTCTGTGTTTACCACAACGTCAGCCGCCGCCTCATATTTCTCCCGGCGCTGCTCCATCAGCTCAGAGATCCCCTCTACATTCTTCCTGCCGTTGAGGACAGGACGGTTCCTGCTGTCTTTTACTCTCTCATAGATAGTATCCGGACTTGCGGTGAGCAGGACAACCCGGCCGTTCTTTTTCATCTCCTCCACATTTCTCTCGCGCATGGCCACACCGCCGCCGCAGGAGATCACTGTGTTTTTCCGGGACTGCATCTCGATGAGCAGGCTTGTCTCCAGCTCACGGAAATACTCTTCTCCGTATGTAGCGAAAATATCCTGGATGCTCATCTCCTCCCGCTCCTCGATCACCTGGTCCATCTCCACGATGTTCATGGCAAACATGGTGCTCAGGTAATCGGAGATGGTCGTCTTGCCGGCTCCCATAAATCCGATAAGGATGATATTGTAGTCAAACAGTTTCCTTGCCTGGATACGCTTGCTGTTGCGGTTGATCCGCCGGAAGACATCGTAGATCTCTTCTCTGTATTTATTGTCCCCCAGCTTTTCTTTCAGGCGCGCTGCCTGCTTCGCCTCCTGCTGGGGCTGGAGGATCGGCATACCGTACTCTTCCTTGTACGCCATGATCTTCTCAACTATAGCGTTTCTCTCTACCAGTGCATCAATAATCTTATCATCGCACAGCGCAAGCTGCTCGCGATACATCTCCAAGTCGTTCATGGCTTTTCTCTCCTGATCATTTTTAAAAATACATTTTTATATTATAGCAAAATACATGCTGATTTTCAACGAAAACAGGCGAAAAACGCGCTTATTACGTCCAATTTCCATCTTTCTCCAGAAACCATAGACATATTCTATCATCCGGCACAAAAACATGAATTTGTTTTATCTTTAACAATGTTTTATACTGTTGTTATAGCGAAGGTCTGCTTATCTGAAAAACTACATTAACGGAGGTAAATCAAATGAAGAACAACTTCAAACACATCTTCAGCCCCCTCACGATCAACGGTATGACACTCCCGAACCGTGTTGTCATGATGCCCATGGGAAGCGACTTTGCCGGGCATACAGGAGAGCTGAGTGATGAACACATCAAATACTATGAGCTGCGCGCAAGAGGCGGCACAGGTCTCATCATCGTAGAAAATGTATGTGTAAAATATCCGGAGGGTTCCAACGGAACAACCCAGCTGCGCATTGACAAGGACTGCTACATCCCCCGCCTTTTCAATCTGACGGAGGCCTGTCACAAGTACGGTGCCTGCATGGGTGTACAGCTGAACCACGCCGGCGCTTCTGCCATGTCCTCAAGGATCGGCATGCAGCCTGTCTCCGCCTCCAATCTTCCTTCCAAAGAAGGCGGCGAAGAGCCACGCCCGCTGACAAGAGAAGAGCTTGAGAGCATTGCAAAGGACTATGGCGCTGCTGCACGCCGTGCAGTAAACGCAGGCTTTGACATGGTGGAGATCCACGCCGGACACTCCTACCTGATCAGCCAGTTCCTCTCACCTACCATGAACAACCGTACAGACGAGTTCGGCGGCTGTGCCGAGAACCGCGCACGCTTCTGCCGCATGGTCATCGATGAAGTCCGTGCAGCAGTTGGTCCGAGAGTGCCGATCTCCCTCCGTCTGAGCGTGGACGAGCTGGTAGAGGGCGGAAACACAGTAGAGGACTGCCTGGAGTACCTGGAGTTCTTAAATGACGGCGTGGACATGTTCGACACCTCCTCTGCCCTGAACCCTTCCATCCAGTACCAGATCGACGCCAACTATTTAGAGGACGGATGGCGCTCCTACATGGCAAAGGCTGTCCGGGATAAGTTCCACAAGCCTACTATTGCCATTGGAAACATCCGCAATCCTCAGGTGGCAGAGGACATCCTGGCAAGGGGCGACGCAGACCTGATCGGCATGGGCCGCGGACTGATCGCAGATCCTGACTGGTGCAACAAGGCAAGATACGGCAATGTGGAGGACATCCGCAAATGTATCTCCTGCAACATCGGCTGCGTGGGCAACCGTATCGGAGGCAACAAGCCGCTGCGCTGTACCGTAAATCCGGACCTCATTAACGGAGAGGCCTACAAAAAACAGAAAGTGAACAAACCCTGCAATGTCGTTGTTGTGGGCGCCGGCACAGCCGGACTGGAAGCTGCCTGCACAGCTGCTGAAGTGGGCTGCCACGTCACACTTCTGGAAAAGCAGGATCATGTAGGCGGACTTTCCGTGGAGATCTCCAGAATTCCGGCCAAGAAACGTCTGGCAGATTTCCCGACATACCTGAAGCACCGGGCAGAGAGCCTTAAAAACCTGACCATCAAGACAGGTGTGGACGTGACTGTGGATATGATCAAATCCTACAGCCCAGACCTGGTTGTAAACGCCACCGGCTCTGTACCGCTTCTTCCGCCTATCGAGGGACTTCACGAGAACCTGGGCAAAGAGGATACAGGCGTGTACGGTATCAAAGATCTGATGGATGACATCCCGGCCTTTGACAAAGACATGACCGGCAAGAAGGTCATCGTCATCGGCGGCGGCGCGGTAGGTCTTGACGTAGTAGAATTCTTCGCCCCCAGAGGCGCTGAGACAACTATTATCGAAATGATGCCCGTCATCGGCAAGGGTCTGGATGCCTCCACCACTTCCAGCATGAAGGAGTGCATGAAAAAGCACAGCGTGACACAGCTTGTGAACACAGCTCTGCTGAAAGTCAACCCCCACTCCTTCACCGTGAAACGCGATGGCCAGGAGGAGGAGCTGCCATTCGACTACGGCTTTGTATGCCTTGGCATGAAGGCTCACGCGCCCCTCTGGAACGACATTGCGGAAGGCTTCGAGGGTGAAGACACAGAGATCCTCAACATCGGTGACTCCGTGCGGGCACGCCGCATCATAGACGGAACCGACGCAGGCCGCCACATGGTGCTTGCCACATTAGACAGACTGGGATACCTGTAGAGCGCACTCTCCGGGACAGACGTTGCTCATACGAGTTCACGCCTGCCCCAGATTTCACTATATCCATCTCACAAAATGCCACATCGTTACCTCTGGACATTTCCACCGCTTTCTTTTAAAATAGAGAACGAAAACAGACAGAGAAAGGATACACCAATGGCATCAAAAACACTGGAACAGGTCACAAAAGAAATAGAGCAGGTGCTGGCCCTCAACGATTCAGGCCAGACCATAAAGCAGATCAGCCAGGCCCTGGAGCTGGATGAGGACTACATCTACAGCATCCTGATCTGCCGTCAGAGCCACTCTGACGACGCAGCCTCCATCGCCCACATGGTTATGATGGACTAGCGCCGCAGACACCTTTTACGGCATAAAAGAAGAGACAAGGGCACATGTGGGAGGTCAATCCCTCCGCATGTGCCCTTGTCCGTTTTTCTTTTTAGACGTTTATTCTTTTATCTGCGCTTATTATTTATCTTCCAGCACAAGCTTTGCGAACTCACCCACGCTCATGCTGCCGATGTCACCCTCGTCTCTTCTGCGGACGGAGACGCACTCTCCCTCCACTTCCTTCTCGCCGACGATGAGCATGTAGGGAACTTTCTCCATCTGGGCGCTGCGGATCTTGTAGCCCAGCTTCTCACTTCTGTCGTCTGTCTCCACACGGACGCCCGCGGCCTTCAGCGCGTCAGACACCTTCTCTGCATAGTCAGCAAACTTCTCAGAAACCGGAAGGATCTTCACCTGCACAGGTGAGAGCCATACCGGGAATTTTCCGGCATAGTGCTCAATCAGGATACCGATAAACCGCTCAATGGAACCAAATGCCACTCTGTGGATCATGATGGGGCGGTGCTTCTCTCCGTCTGCTCCTGTGTACTCCAGATCAAATCTCTGGGGCATCTGGAAGTCAAGCTGGATGGTTCCGCACTGCCATGTTCTTCCGATGGAGTCCTCCAGATGGAAGTCGATCTTCGGTCCATAGAAAGCGCCGTCTCCCTCGTTCACCACATAGTTCAGTCCAAGGGACTCCAGAGCGCCTCTGAGGGCGTTTGTAGCCATCTCCCACTCCTCGTCCGTACCCATGCTGTCCTCGGGCCTTGTGGAGAGCTCTACGTGGTATTTAAAGCCGAATTTGGAGTACACCTCGTCGATCAGTCTTGCCACACCCTTGATCTCATCCTGGACCTGGTCCTCTGTCATAAAGATGTGGGCATCATCCTGGGTGAAGCAGCGCACACGCATCAGGCCGTGGAGCTGTCCGGATTTCTCGTGGCGGTGCACAAGTCCCAGCTCACCCACCCGCATGGGCAGATCTTTATAGGAGCGGGGCTCTACCTTGTATACCAGCATGCCGCCGGGGCAGTTCATAGGTTTTACTGCGTAGTCTTCATCATCGATGACTGTAGTGTACATATTGTCCTTATAGTGATCCCAGTGTCCGGAGTTTTCCCAGAGATGGCGGCTCAGGATGATAGGCGTGGAGATCTCCACATAGCCCTCTCTTGTGTGCAGCTTTCTCCAGTAGTCAATGAGAAGGTTTTTGAGCACCATTCCCTTCGGAAGGAAGAACGGGAAGCCCGGCCCCTCCTCCATGATGGCAAAAAGTCCAAGCTCTTTGCCCAGCTTTCTGTGATCTCTCTTCTTTGCCTCCTCGATCTTTGCCAGATACTCGTCCAGCTCGGCCGCCTTGGGGAAGGAAGTTCCGTAGATCCTTGTCAGCATCTGGTTGTGCTCATCCCCGTGCCAGTAGGCGCCTGCCACGCTCTGGAGCTTGAAGGCCTTCACAACGCTTGTATTGGACACGTGGGGGCCTGCACACAGGTCCACGAACTCTCCCTGCTTGTAGAGGCTGATCTCTTCACCCTCCAGAAGCTCCTCAATAAGCTCCACCTTGTAGGGCTCTCCTCTGTCCTCCATAAGCTTTAAGGCTTCCTCTCTGCTGACTGCGCTTCTCTCCAGGGGAAGGGCCTCTTTCACGATCTTCTTCATCTCTTTTTCCACGTCTGCCAGATGCTCTGTGGTGAACGGGAAGCTGAATTCAAAGTCATAGTAAAATCCGTCTTTGATAGCCGGTCCGATGGCACATTTTGTGTCCGGCCAGAGACGTTTCACTGCCTGTGCAAGGATGTGGGATGTGGTGTGGCGGAACGCCTCCTGTCCCACTTCGTCTGTGAATGCCAGATCCTGAACAGATCCGTCTTTCATACTTACTTTCATAGTCTTTCTTCTCCTTTCTTCGCTTTCATCCAGACAGCATTCCAGAGGACTTTTCCAGAATCAAAAACACCCCTGCCGGGACTGCTTCTTTCGTCCTCTGCAAGGGTGCATCATTTCTCTGCACGGTTCCACCTTTATTTTTCACTCAAAAGGATTTCCATATAATAAAATCCTGTCCCTTAACGCGGGCTGCGTCACTGCTTACTCGGCCGGTCTGACCCAGATCCCTATCTGTGTCTTCCGCTGTTCTGCAGTGCAGCTCGGGAATGGTTTTCATCGTCCATCTGCTATAAGGGACTTCCAGCATACTGTCCCTCTCTCTGGATAGTTCCGGAGGATTACTCTTTTCCGTCTCTGCCTTTCCTGTCTGAGATTGTTTTCTGCTATCTGCCGGCTGTCCATGCCGTGAACCTGCCAGCTATTTTTTATTATATCCATCTGGCGGAAAAAGTCAATCTTTTTATCCCGGAAAAGACTCTTCCGCCCTAGGTACGGGCAATGGCCTCTCCCACATCCGCCCTGAACTGGTCCCAGGCGTCCTCGTTCTCCACAAAATACTTGGGGCAGTTCTTACCTGTCACATCATAGTGGCGGATCACGTCATTTTCATCCAGCCCGAACTTCAGGCACAGCCAGGCTGTGAGCTGAACCATGGATCGGTAGGTCTCGTCATTGAACTGTCCTG
Organism: Lachnoclostridium phocaeense; assembly: GCF_959599685.1. Taxonomy (NCBI): domain Bacteria; kingdom Bacillati; phylum Bacillota; class Clostridia; order Lachnospirales; family Lachnospiraceae; genus Lachnoclostridium; species Lachnoclostridium phocaeense. Next base: position 41,833 of record NZ_CAUGIN010000015.1, on the reverse strand, counting down.
TCTCATCCGGATGACAGCACTCGATGGACACGGTGTCAATGTTTCTGGAATTAGAAGCGTAGGCAACCTCCCAGGTGGGAACGCACTGGACGATCTCCCCCTCCAGTCCCACAATAAAATTGCTGCTGGCCTGGGTCTCATGGCTGTCCTTCAGCCCCTCAAAATAGTTCCGGTTATCCATGGCAGTGGAGCCCGGGTTGGCTGTATAGTGGATTACGATCCCGTTGATCCGCCCGGTGGCGTCTCCCGGCCTGGAGTAGGGATTGACTGTCAAGAGCTCCACGTCTATGTTCGGCTTGGATGCATCCACCTTTTCATTTTCATACTCTATGTATCCGCCGCCCAGCCACTGGGGGCGGACTACCCGGACAACCGCCAGAACGGCAAGCAGGGCTGTCAGAATGATCAGCCCTGCCTTCCAGTATTTTTTCATCTGTCTCTGATGCTGTACTTTTGTCTTTCTCTTCTTTATTCTTCGGGTTCTGCTGCTCATTACACGATCTCCAACTTTTCTACCTGTTCATTCTATCATATTCAGAGAAAGAAAATGTGAAGACTTACTTATGATTTTATAAATTTTATCTGCCGGATATAAATTTATAGCTGGTCGTGGTGTCGTATGTCTCCCCGGCTTTCACCACCGGTCCGGCAAAATTTTCTTTGTGCACAGCGTCCGGGAAATACTGTGTCTCAAAGCAGACACCGCTCCTCTTTCCGTAAGCGCAGCCGCCTTTTCCCACATCTCCCGCAAGGAAATTGCCGCAGTAGAGCTGCATGCCCGGAAGGTCTGTGTTCACTTCCATGGATATGCCGCTCTGTCCGCAGCTCAGGCTGGCCACCTTCCGGAAACCGGTCCCGTTCAGCGCCCAGTTGTGGTCGTAGCCGCCTCCGAACTTCAGAGCCTGGTAATCTTCCTCTATATCCCTGCCAATCTCTTTGCCCTCCCGGAAATCCATGGGAGTTCCCTCCACCGGTGTGATCTCTCCTGTGGGGATGGACTGGGCGTCCGCCTCTGTGTAGGCGTCCGCATCGATCCACACCTCCTGGTCCAGGATGGTGCCGGAGCTCTGTCCTGCAAGATTAAAATAGCTGTGATTGGTCATATTGAGAAGTGTGTCCGCCTTTGGCACAGCGTGATAGTGGATCTTCACCTCATTGTCCTCTGTCAGGGTGTAGGTGACTGTGATATCCACTTCTCCCGGGTATCCCTGATCTCCGTCCGGGCTGTGAAGGCTCAGCACGATGTGATCCTTCCCGTACTCTTCCACCTTCCACATCCGCTTGCTGAAGAAGTCCATGCCGCTGTGGAGATTGTTTCCATTGTCATTTTTGTCCAGCTGGAAGGTCCTGCCATTCAGCTCAAAGGAGGCGCCGCCAATGCGGTTAGCCACTCTTCCCACGATAGCTCCGAAAAATTTGTCTCCGGTTTCATATCCGGCCGCATCGTCATAGCCAAGAACAACGTCGACCAGCTTTCCTTCCCGATCCGGCACAAGCACCTTTACCAGGGTGGCGCCGTAATCTGCAACCGCGATCTGCATGCCGTTTTTGTTTTCCAGTGTGTACAGAGCAGTCTCCCACCCTGCGGATGTCTTCCCAAATGTCTCTGTCATGGTCCTTTCCCCCTATCTGTCAGAAGCCCGCCCAGAGGGCAGGCTTCGTCCTGAAATTTTATAATTATTTTTATTTTATTCGTCCACGCTGTAGTTGGGAGCTTCCTTCGTGATATGGATATCATGGGGATGGCTCTCCTTTAAGGATGCTGCTGAGATCTTGATGAAGCGTGCATTTGTCTTCAGCTCTTCAATGGTAGATGTTCCGCAGTATCCCATACCGGACCGGAGTCCGCCCATGAGCTGGAATACCGTATCTTCCACGGTTCCCTTGTATGCCACACGGCCCTCTACGCCCTCGGGAACAAGCTTCTTGGCGTTCTCCTGGAAGTAGCGGTCCTTGCTTCCGTTCTCCATGGCTGCAATGGATCCCATGCCCCTGTATACTTTGTATTTTCTTCCCTGGAACAGCTCGAAAGTTCCCGGGCTCTCGTCACATCCTGCAAAGATGCTTCCCATCATACATACATTGGCGCCTGCGGCAATGGCCTTTGTCATGTCGCCGGAGTACTTGATACCTCCATCGGCAATGATCGGGATGCCGTACTTGTCCGCCACCTCATAGCAGTCCATAACCGCTGTGATCTGAGGCACACCGATACCGGCCACGATACGTGTGGTACAGATGGATCCAGGTCCGATACCGACTTTGACAGCGTCAGCGCCGGCCTTGATGAGCGCCTCAGCAGCTGCGCCTGTTGCCACGTTACCTGCAATAACCTGCAGATCCGGGAATTTGCTCTTAACCATGTCAATGGTGTGCAGCACGTTTGCAGAGTGTCCATGGGCAGAGTCTAGCACCACAACGTCTACTTTGGCGTTCACAAGCTCCTGGGCTCTCTCGAGGCAGTTAGCTGTAATTCCAAGGGCAGCGCCGCACAGAAGGCGTCCCTGTCCGTCCTTGGCAGACAGCGGATATTTGATCTGCTTCTCTATATCTTTGATGGTGATCAGGCCTTTCAGGTTAAAATCATCATCAACAATGGGTAATTTCTCTTTTCTGGCCTTGGCAAGGATCTTCTTGGCTTCCTCCAGGGTGATCCCCTCTTTTGCAGTGATCAGTCCCTCAGATGTCATAGATTCCTTGATCTTCTTTGTAAAATCTTCCTCAAACTTCAGGTCACGGTTGGTAATGATACCTACCAGCTTTCTGCCCTCGGTGATCGGGACACCGGAAATCCGGAATTTGCCCATCAGCTCATTGGCGTCTGCCAGTGTATTTTCCGGGGAAAGATAGAATGGATCAGTGATAACACCGTTCTCTGAACGCTTTACCTTGTCCACCTCTTCCGCCTGCTGTTCAATAGACATATTTTTATGAATAATACCGATACCGCCCTGGCGAGCCATGGCGATGGCCATGCGGTGCTCTGTGACTGTGTCCATGCCGGCACTCATCATGGGGATATTCAGTTTGATCTTCTTTGTCAGATATGTTGACAGATCTACCTGATTCGGAATCACCTCTGAATATCCAGGCACTAACAGTACATCGTCAAATGTAATTCCCTCTCCGATAATTTTACCCATCGTTTATTCCTCTCTTTCTTTTGTTATGTTTAACTGCTATCATACCCAAAGACAGCCGTCTTTGTCAACAACTTTTCCCGTATTATTCCGATTATTTCCGAACTACTTTTCTCGGAGCCATGAGGAAAAATCCCTCCACCAGATCACTGTTTGGCTCAAAAAGTACCTTGAATGTCTCCCCGGATCTTGTAAATACAAGTACATAGCGATTCGGGGCAGAGGGAATGCCGCTGCTGTAATCATAGATCTTTCCTGCTTTGTAGGACTGCAGCTGGAAGGCTCCCTCCGGAGCAAGCATCTCCACATCTTTCACATTTACAGAGAGCATGTGCTTTCTGCGCTCCTTGTGCATCACCTTGTCGATATCCAGATCCCCATTGATGTAGATGTATTCATACTCCACATCCATCCTTCTGAACAGAAATACGTCGGCCACGATGAACAGTATGGGCACAAGAATTAAAAGGGGCAATAAAAAAGCGATAAAAAAGCTGATTACTGTCAGCACGATCAGCAGAATTTTTATCGCTATATCCTTTCCGTCGGTCTTCTTTTTGATCAATTGTTCTGTATAGAAGTCACCCATCTTTCTTCCTCCAATGTCAGTTTCTCAGGCAGAATATACCTGTGGACATTATAGCACATCCAAATACAAAAAGAAAACTCCCCTAAGGGAGTTTTCTAAATTTTCATATTTCTTTCAAGAGGGGAAGAGATTACATCATTCCCATTCCGCCGCCTGCCGGTGCTGCAGGAGCCTCTTCTTTGATGTTTGCAACAACAGACTCTGTTGTCAGCAGTGTAGATGCCACGCTTGTAGCATTCTGCAGAGCGCTTCTTGTAACCTTTGCAGGATCCAGGATTCCGGCTTTCACCATGTCCACATACTCCTCTTTGTATGCGTCGAATCCCTGGCCAGGCTCGGACTCTCTTACTTTGTTGATGATGACAGCGCCTTCCAGTCCGGCGTTGGCAACGATGTGGAACAGAGGAGCCTCCAGAGCTTTCAGCACTACGTTTGCACCTGTCTTCTCGTCACCTTCCAGCGTGTCAGCAAGTTTTGCCACTTCCTTGGAAGCGTGGATGTATGCGGAACCGCCGCCTGCGATGATACCTTCCTCAACGGCTGCCCTTGTAGCTGCAAGAGCGTCCTCCATGCGGAGTTTTGCCTCTTTCATCTCTGTCTCTGTGGCAGCTCCTACACGGATTACTGCAACGCCGCCTGCCAGTTTGGCAAGTCTCTCCTGTAATTTCTCTCTGTCAAAGTCAGATGTTGTCTCCTCGATCTGTGCTTTAATCTGAGCGATACGTGCCTGGATAGCGTCTTTCTCTCCAAGTCCGTCTACAATGACTGTATTCTCTTTCTGAACTTTTACGGATTTTGCACGTCCAAGCTGATCCAGTGTTGTCTCTTTCAGATCCAGTCCAAGCTCGTCAGAGATCACCTGTCCGCCTGTCAGGATAGCGATGTCTTCCAGCATGGCTTTTCTTCTGTCGCCATATCCGGGAGCTTTGACAGCTACCACGTTGAATGTACCGCGCAGTTTGTTTACGATCAGTGTTGTGAGAGCCTCGCCCTCCACGTCCTCAGCGATGATGAGGAGTCTTGCACCTGCCTGCACAACCTGCTCAAGCAGCGGAAGGATCTCCTGGATGTTGGAAATCTTCTTGTCTGTGATAAGGATGTATGGATCTTCCAGATTAGCCTCCATCTTATCCATGTCTGTGCACATGTAAGCAGATACATATCCACGGTCGAACTGCATACCTTCTACCAGATCCAGCTCTGTCTTCATTGTCTTGGACTCCTCGATAGTGATAACACCGTCGTTGGAAACCTTCTCCATAGCCTCTGCTACCATCTCGCCTACTTCGTCGTCGCTGGCTGAAATAGCTGCTACTCTTGCGATCTGATCTCTGCCTGTTACTTTGCTGCTCATGCCCTGGATGGCCTCTACCGCTTTATCTGTAGCTTTCTTCATACCTTTTCTCAGCACGATGGGGTTGGCTCCTGCTGCCAGGTTCTTCATCCCCTCGTGTACCATTGCCTGCGCAAGTACAGTAGCTGTTGTAGTACCATCACCAGCCACATCATTTGTCTTGGAGGCAACCTCACGGATGAGCTGTGCGCCCATATTCTCAAAAGCGTCCTCCAGCTCGATCTCTTTTGCGATGGTCACACCGTCGTTTGTGATAAGAGGTGCGCCGAACGATTTGTCGAGGACAACATTTCTTCCTTTAGGTCCAAGTGTCACTCTTACTGTATCTGCCAGCTGGTTTACGCCTGACTCCAGCGCTGCCCTGGCGTCTGCTCCGTATTTGATTTCCTTTGCCATGATAATCAATCCTCCTGTTTTTCCGATTTAAGTTTCTGTGCTTATATTCTGTATGATATGCCGCTTTCTACTCGATCACTGCAAGGATATCGCTCTGTCTTACGATGATGTAGCTTTCCTCGTCCAGTTCCACTTCTGTTCCGGCGTATTTGGAGTAGATAACCTGCTGTCCTTCCTTCACGTGCATCTCTACTTCCTTGCCGTCTACCACTCCGCCAGGACCTACTGCGATCACTTCTGCCTGCTGGGGTTTCTCTTTGGACTGTCCCGGCAGAACGATACCGGACTTTGTCGTCTCTTCAGCAACTAACTGTTTTAATACAACTCTGTCTCCCAATGGTACTAATTTCATGAATGGTTCCTCCTTTAAGCTATCAATATATAAAATATATATTTGTCAGCACTCTTAAAAAGAGAGTGCTAATAAACTCTAGTAATAAAATAGCACTCTCTTTTTATTTTGTCAACACACTTTATTTTAGTTTAGATTATTTTTATAAAATCCGTTTTCCACAGAAAAGACGAGCCGGCTCCCTTCTTTGTCGAAATACCGCTCCCTGACGGACCCCTGGCAGCTGACATCTTCCTCGCAGATCCGGCAGTCGTACTCCGCATCCAGGGAAATGCCTGTCAGATCCCCCTCTTCCAGTGTCATATACATATATTCTCTCTCCGGATCATACTCTGTGATCCTGCACCTGTACTCGTTTTCGTCCATCAGCTCTCCCTCCAGATAGACATGGAGCATCTTCAGTATTGCAGTGCTTCCCTCGTACATAACAGCCTCCTTCCGAAAAGAAGGGCATCAGTTTCCCGATACCCTTTCTCTTTCTCGTTTGTTCTGCAGTTTTCTACTTATTTCTCTCAGCTTTGATCTTTTCCAGCTCTGTAAATACGTAGTCATTGACTACTTTAATGTATGTTCCCTTCATACCGGATGATCTGGACTCGATCACGCCGGCACTCTCGAACTTGCGCAGCGCATTTACAATAACAGATCTTGTAATTCCCACGCGGTCAGCGATCTTGCTGGCAACCAGTATGCCCTCCGTGCCTTCCAGTTCATCAAAGATATGGATGATGGCTTCCAGCTCTGAGAATGACAGTGTGCTGATAGCTGACTGGACAATGTGTTCTTTGCGGGTCTCCTCCGCATTTTCTTCATTGACGGACCTGAGCATCTCCAATCCTACGATCATCGTTCCATATTCACTTAAAATGATATCGTCAATCTCATAGTATTCGCCCTGTTTGTAGATAAACAGAGTTCCCAGTCTCTCTCCCGCAATCTCGATGGGGGTGACGATCGCCTGATAGCCCTTGGCTGTCTCCTGGGAAAATCCCAGCGTCTCCAGATTGACATTCTCTTTTGTGGAAAGGATGTTCAGCAGACGCTCATTGAGCATCTCGTCTATGTGGCATCCAACCTCTCCTTTGATCAGTTCCGTGATCACACCTACACCACTGCACCTGCTGACACCAAGCACTTTCCCCTTCTTGCTGATAACTAGGACATTGGAATCCAGGATTTCTGTCAGCACCTCACAGATATCATTAAAGACAACCTTGCTGGAGTTATTGTTGTGCAGTAATTTATTGATTTTTCTTGTTTTATCTAATAATTGTACACTCATACGCAACCTCCATCCTTTGTTGAATATATTATCATACAATTCTGGAAATATCAACAATCCTCTGTTAATTTATGCGCATTTTTTTTGAATAATTTCTATGAATTTTCCTTTTTGTTTTCATTATATCCGCATTCCGCATTCATACAGACGAGTTTGCTGCCTTTTTCCACCATGTATCCGCCACATTTCGGGCATTTCTTTTCCGACGGCTTCTGCCAGGACATAAAATCACATTCCGGATTGTCCTCACATCCATAGTACCTTCTGCCCTTCTTGGTCTTGCGGATCACAATGTCCTTGCCGCACTGCGGACATTTGACGCCGATCTTCTCAAGGTACGGTTTTGTGTTGCGGCACTCCGGGAACCCTGGACAGGCCAGGAACTTGCCGTGGGGGCCGTACTTGACAACCATGTTGCAGCCGCACTCTTCGCAGATCACGTCTGTGACTTCATCCTCGATCTTCACAGTCTCCAGCTCTTTTTCCGCTGTCTTCACCGCCTCGTCAAGATCCGGGTAGAAGTTCTCGATAACAGACTTCCACTCTACTTTCCCCTCTGCCACTTTGTCCAGAAGTCCTTCCATGTTGGCTGTGAAGTTCACATCCACAATGGCCGGGAAAGACTGCTTCATGATATTGTTTACCACTTCTCCAAGCTCTGTCAGATACAGATTTTTGTTCTCCTTTGCCACATATCTTCTGGCAATGATGGTGGAGATGGTCGGAGCGTAGGTACTTGGGCGTCCGATCCCAAGCTCCTCCAGCGTCTTTACCAGCGCCGCTTCTGTGTAGTGTGCCGGCGGCTGTGTGAAATGCTGTTTTGTATCAAACTCCTTCTTGGTGAGGACCGAATTCTCATCCAGCCCTTTCAGGAGTACATTGGCCTCTTCCTTCTCCTCATCGGACTCTGTGTACACGGTGCGGAAGCCCTCAAATACGACCTTAGAGGCTGCCACTGTAAAGCGGTAGTCATCCGCATCTATCTTCACAGACGTTGTCTCGTATTTTGCAGGCTGCATGCGGCTTGCCACAAAACGCTTCCAGATCAGCTGATACAGGCGGAACTGATCCCTTGTCAGAGAGTCCTTCATGGCTGCCGGCGTCCTGGTCACATCTGTGGGGCGGATGGCCTCGTGGGCATCCTGGATCTTCTTATTGTCAGACTGCTTTGCTGTGCTGGTGGCCACAAACTGCTCCCCGTAGCTTTTTCCTATGAACTCGCGGACACTGCTCTCCGCTTCATCGGACACGCGGGTGGAGTCTGTACGCAGGTAGGTGATCAGACCTACCGTGCCGTTACCCTTGATATCAATTCCCTCGTAGAGCTGCTGGGCGATCCGCATGGTCTTCTGGGTGGCAAAGTTCAGGACCTTGGACGCCTCCTGCTGCATGGTACTGGTGGTGAAGGGCACCGGCGCCTTCTTGTACCGCTCGCCCTTTTTCACCTCTTCCACGCTGTAGGACGCACCTTCCAGATCATTCAGGATCTTATCCAGCTCCTCCCTGGAACGGATGGTCATCTTCTCTTTTTCTGTGCCGTAGAATTTGGCCCGGAGGGGTTTCTTCTCCCCTTTTACATTCAGGATAGCCTCCAGGGTCCAGTACTCCTCCGGTATGAACGCGTTGATCTCATCCTCCCGGTCCGCAATGATACGCAGAGCTACAGACTGGACACGTCCGGCACTTAAGCCCCTCTTGACCTTAGCCCACAGAAGAGGGCTGATCTCGTACCCCACGATCCTGTCCAGGGCCCGGCGGGCCTGCTGGGCGTCTACCAGATCCATATCGATCTCGCGGGCGTTCTTGATGGATGCCTTCACCGCATTCTTGGTAATCTCATTAAAGCTGATACGGTAGGTTTTCTTGTCCTCCAGCTTCAGGGCCTTGCACAGATGCCAGGAGATGGCCTCCCCCTCCCGGTCCGGGTCAGTTGCCAGATACACCTTGTCAGCCTTCTTGACTTCCTTCCGAAGGCTTGCAAGGATCTCTCCTTTCCCGCGTATTGTAATATATTTGGGCTCAAAGTCATGCTCTACGTCAATTCCGAGCTGGCTTTTGGGCAGGTCCCGCACATGCCCGTTGGAAGCCATCACTGTATAATTGCTTCCCAGGAATTTTTTGATCGTCTTCACTTTTGCAGGAGACTCCACGATTACAAGATAATGAGCCATTTCTATTTTCTTCCTCCAATACCTCTTGCTGCCTATATCCCTCCGCTCAGCTGGTCCGGATATAGTAGCCTTTTGAAATTTCCTTAATGTATCCCCTGATTTGCAGAGCGACCAGCGTCTCCATGAGGGCTGCCGGCGAAAGTCCTGTCTCTTCCAGCAGCGAACTGGTGTCTCTGGGATACAGACCAAGGCAACTATACACTATATTTTCGGCACTTTCAAGCACTTTTTTATTTTTGTCTGATTTTTCACATTCCCTTTGTCCCTCCCTTTCGCCCGGCAGAAGAGCCGCCAGGGCGGGTTCACTGACCATCTCCTCCAGCAGTTCCTCGGGGCCAAGAAGGATCCCCGCCCCCTGCCGGATCAGCCGGTTGCAGCCTTTGCTAAGAGGACTGTCCACAGGCCCAGGCAGGGCATACACATCCCGCCCCTGCTCCAGGGCCATGTCCGCCGTGATCAGGGAACCGCTGCGCTCCCTGGCCTCCATCACAAGGACAGCGTCCGCAAGCCCGCTGATGATCCTGTTCCTGGCGGGGAAATGCTCCTTCCTGGGGGCTGTTCCCGGGAGCTGCTCAGACAGAATGCCTCCCCTGTTCGTAATATCCGCGTAGAGTCCCCTGTTCTGCGCAGGATAGCACACATCCACTCCGGACCCCAGTACAGCATATGTGTCGCCCCCTCCATTTATGGCTCCTCTTCCTGCCGCGCCATCAATCCCTCTGGCCATGCCGCTTATGATCTGGACGCCCCGGCCTGCCAGATACTCTGCAAAGCGCAGCGCCTGCCTCTCCCCGTAGGCGCTGCACTGCCTGGCCCCCACAATAGCCACGGAGAGTCTGTCATCGTCGGGCAGACGGCCTTTCACAAAGAGAGCGTAGGGATACCCGGCAGACCTTTTCAGGCGCCTTGGATAAGCCGGATCATGACAGGCTACAAGACGGATTCCTCGCTCCAGCAGCCTGTCATATTCTGTCTCCAGATCTCCTTTTTTCTGGAAGTTCCGGATGGTCTCCCTGTCTTTTTCTGTCAGAAAAGCCATCTCCCGGAGCTTTTTTTCTTCTATATAATATACATCTCTGGCGCTCCCCACACTGTTCCTTAGCTGCTCCTTTTTCTTCCCTGCCAGAGGACGGATACAGGAAAGCCAGTATTCATACTTCATTGCACACTCTCCTCCTTTTGCCTTCTCAGTCTCTGTCAGCACAGATCGCCCCAGTATTTCGCATCCGGCAGCCGATAGCCGATAGCCTCCGACAGATGGCAGGACTGGATCTTATCTTTTCCGTCAAGATCCGCAATGGTCCTGGCCACTTTCAGCACTTTGTGGTAGGTCCTGGCAGTGAGGCCCATCTTCTTGAAGGCATGCTCCATGGTGACCTCCTCTTTGTCTCCCAGGGCACAGTATTCCGGTATCTTTTTGGCTGGAAGCGAGGCGTTTGTCTTCCACGGCTCCGCTCTGTACCGCCAAAGCTGCCTCTCTCTCGCCAGGCACACTCTCTGTCGTATTTTTTCCGATGTCTCCTCCCCGGCGCTTCCCTGCAGGTTCCTGTACTCCACAGCAGGGGTGTCCATACAGATATCAATGCGGCTAAGAAAAGGCTGGCTGACTTTGCCCAGATACTGGCTGATGCTGGCAGGCGTACAAGTGCATCTGCCTGCATCCGGATAGTATCCGCAAGGGCACGGGTTCATGGCCGCTGCCAGCATAAAGTCCGCCGGGAACTCGTACACTCCCTGTTTTCTGGTGAGGCGTATTCTCTTCTCCTCCAGAGGCTGGCGCAGCACCTCCAGCACAGGGCGGGAGAATTCTGTCAACTCGTCCAGGAAGAGAACTCCTTTATGAGCCAGGGATATTTCCCCCGGGGCCGGGATCAGCCCGCCGCCTATGAGAGCCGCCTTTGTGACTGTGTGGTGCACCTCCCGGAATGGCCGGTGTCGTATGAGCGGCGTATCCTTTTCCAGCATTCCCTGGACACTGTATATCTTCGTGATCTCCAGCGCCTCCTCCATCTCAAGGGGCGGCAGTATCGTAGGAATCCGTCTGGCGATCATGGATTTCCCGCTGCCCGGCGGGCCCACCATGAGAAAATTGTGGCCGCCTGCCACAGCGATCTCCGCCGCCCTCTTCACCGCACCCTGCCCTCTCACCTCCTGAAAATCTCCCACAAATGCGGGCTCCGCGCCTTTCCCCGTCTGGATGGCAGTCCTCTTTCCTCCAGACGGCCGCGTTTTCCCCTCCAACAGCTCCAGAAGCTGGGCCAAGCTGCCTGCTGCCAGCACAGGGACCCCCTCCACAAGGGCTGCCTCCGCCTCATTGCCCGCCGGCACAATGCACAGCCGGTATCCCTGCTTTCTCGCCTCCCACACAATGGGCAGGACACCCGGCACATCCCGGATGCTGCCGTCCAGCCCCAGCTCTCCCACCGCCAGCACACGCTCCAGCGCCTCCTGCCTGACCAGGTTCTGGGACGCCAGGATAGCCAGGGCAATGGGCAGGTCAAAGGAAGCCCCTCTCTTTCTCACGCTGCCGGGAGACAGGTTGATCACTGTCTTCTTCACCGGGATCTCCAGACCGCTGTTGCGGATCGCCGTGCGCACCCGCTCCCCTGCCTCCTTTACCTCCGAGGACAGATAGCCCACCATGTGGAACATGGGCAGGCCATTGCTCAGGTCCGCCTCCACGCAGATGAATTTCACTTCCATGCCGTGAAGGGCCGCAGAATAGACCATACCAAGACTCATAGGCACTCCTCCTTTGTCTACCGTACTGCATTTTGCTGTTGTCTGTCTGTTTCTTTTTGAAATCGTCCGGGCGATATGCCCTGTCATAAAAGATCATCAGAACAATGAACTGATAATAAAGTGAATCTAAGAAAGTATGTTTAGTATACGCTCATTACGTAGACTTATCAAGCATTTTTTGCTTTTTAAAGGAGATATCAGAAAAAATGTCCATTTTCCCTCTGATATCTCCTTAGATAACACTGTTGTTTAAAGCTGATAATAATCTCCCGCCACGCTCCAGTCCAACAATAATTTTCTTCTTCCTTTTGGAAAAGCACAAAACACCTCTTTTTGACATAGACTGTAATTAACCACGCCAGAGAGGTGCTTCATTTGAAATCCTTTCCCCAACCACTGACAGCGGCCGAAGAGCAATATTACCTGCAGAAATATACGGAAGGTGACCAGGAAGCGAAGCACATTCTGATCGAGCGGAACATGCGTCTTGTGGCACATATTGTCCGAAAATATCAGTCCATGGACGAGGAGACGGAGGATCTTCTCTCTATCGGGACAATCGGCCTCATCAAGGGAGTGGTGACCTTCAACCCTGACAAGGCTGTGCGGCTTGGAACCTACGCCGCAAGATGTATAGAAAACGAAGTTCTCATGTACCTGCGCACCAGGAAGAAGTCTGCCCGGGATGTGTCCCTCTATGAGCCCATCGGTACGGATCGGGAGGGAAATGAAATACAGCTCTTTGACATCATCGAGTCAGACACAGATGATGCTCATGAAAAAGTCGCACTCAGCGATGATGTCCGGCTCCTCTATTCCAGGATAGAAACCGTTCTCTCTCCCCGGGAACGGATTGTTCTGAAAATGCGGTATGGTCTCTACAATGGAGATGAATTTACACAGCGGGAGATTGCCAAGGAACTTGGGATCTCCCGTTCTTATGTCTCAAGGATTGAAAAGAGCGCAATAGAAAAGCTGCGGGACTATTTCTAAACTCCCGCAGCTATTTTGTCTGTTATGCTTCTTCTTTTCTTCTCAAGATGTCATAAAGATCTGCCTCAGCTCCCAAATCCACATAGATGGTCTGTTTTGCGTGGGGCGCGCTCTCCTGCTCCTGTCCGTCCTCATTTACGATCCGGCGCACCGTCACTTCCACATTTCTGCCGTCCGGCTTCATGATCTCGATCTGCTCACCCACAGAAAATTTATTTCTCTGCTCGATCTGGTAAAGCCCGTCTTTCTCGCTGCCAATGATACCCAGATAGGTGTAGTCCTTAGCATAGGTATTATTGTCGTAGATCTGGGCACTCTCATCCGGCTTCCCAAAATAAAATCCCGTTGTGAACTGGCGGTAGGTACAGTTGGATATCTGATCCAGATACCAGGGCATATTTTTCTCGTAGAGGGCCGGATCCTCCAGGTAATCGTCTATGGCCTTCCGGTAGGTCCGGGCCACTGTGGCCACGTAGAGTGCGGTCTTCATCCTTCCCTCAATCTTAAAGCTGTCGATGCCTGCATCGATGAGCTCTGGAATGTGCCGGATCATGCACAGATCCTTGGAGTTGAAGATAAACGTGCCTCTCTCATTTTCATAGACAGGCATGTACTCCCCGGGCCTTGTCTCCTCCACGATGGAATATTTCCAGCGGCAGGGATGAGTGCAGGCACCCTGGTTGGCATCCCTTCCAGTAAAATAATTGCTCAGAAGGCATCTGCCTGAATAGGAGATACACATAGCTCCGTGGATAAAGCTCTCGATTTCCATATCCTCCGGTATGTTCTGTCGGATCTCCTTGATCTCCTTAAGAGAAAGCTCCCGGGCGGACACCACCCGCTTAGCGCCCTGTTTCCACCAGAAATTGTAGGTTCCATAGTTGGTGTTGTTGGCCTGGGTGCTGATGTGTCTCTCGATCTCCGGGCAGACTTCTTTGGCTATCTCAAAGACTGCCGGATCAGCAATGATGAGGGCATCCGGTTTCATTTCCCTAAGTTCCTCAAAATACGCACGCACGCCGGGAAGGTCGTCATTGTGGGCCAGGATATTGGCTGTCACATGCACCCGCACGCCGTGCTCGTGGGCGAACCGGATTCCCTCCGCCATGTCCTCTCTGGAAAAGTTTTTCGCCTTTGCCCGCAGGCCAAAGGCCTCACCGCCTATATACACTGCGTCCGCGCCAAAGATCACTGCTGTCTTCAGCACCTCCAGGCTGCTGGCCGGGATGAGCAGTTCAGGATGTCTGTTCATAATGTTTTTCCTTTCTTTACGCTGACTGCCAGTCCGTCTCCCAGGGGAAGAATGCTGGTCAACAGCCGTTCATCGTGTTTCAGCTGATACAAATACTCCCTCATCCTCTTGTGGATCGTCCTGTTCCGTCTCTCCACAGCAAAGCGGGACTCCATGATATCTCCGTCCTGGAGCACATTATCTGTCACAAGGACGCCCCCCTCTTCCAGAAGGCGGAAGGCTTCGGGCAGATAGTGGATATACTGTGCCTTTGCGGCATCCATAAAAATCAGGTCAAAGGGGCCTTCCAGCCCTCTCATCACTTCCAGGGCATCTCCCTCCAGAAGGGTGATCTCCTCTTCTTTCCCCATCCGCCGGAAATTCTCCCGTGCAATGGGGATCCTCTTTTCATAGTTCTCTATGGTCGTGATCCGGCATCCCTCCGGGGCGTATTCGCTCATAAGCAGGGCAGAAAAGCCCACAGCTGTGCCCAGTTCCAGTATCCTTAGGGGCCTCTTGATCTGCAGCAGCACCTTCAGAAAGCTCTGGGTCTCCTTTCGGATAATGGGCACGTGATCTGCCAGCGCTTTTTCCTCGATCTCCTCCAGCGCCGGGCATTCCGGCGTCTCCAGAGAGTGGATAAAAGTCGTAATTCTCTCGTCATTAATCATATCTGCACACCAGTCTATACACAATTACACACCAGTTACGTTAATTTGGGACGTAATACTTTTAAAAAGTATTACGTCCCTCTTTACACTTTTTTAAATTATCTGTCAACATCCATAATAATCGGCAGGATCATCGGTCTTCTCTTTGTCCTCTTCCAGATGAACTCGTTCATCGTGTCACGGACAACCAGTTTGATCTTGCTCCAGTCCGCGCCTCTCTGGCGGTGGAGGCAGTTGTCCACTGCGTCCACAAGGACTTTCCTTGCGTCCTCCATCAGTCCCTCGGACTCCCGCACGTAGACGAAACCGCGGGATACGATATCCGGGCCGGCCAGGAGCCGGTTGGTTCCCTTCTCCAGGGTCATGACCACAATGAGGATACCGTCCTCCGCCAGGTGCTGGCGGTCACGAAGGACAATATTTCCAACATCGCCGACGCCAAGTCCGTCTACCAGCACTTCTCCGGTGTGCACCTTGTCCACCACCTTGGCCTCCTTGCTGTCAAGCTCCAGCACATCGCCGGACTGCAGCATAAAGACATTCTCTTTTGGAATGCCAAGAGACAGGGCCAGGCCTGCGTTGGCTTTCCTGTGACGGAATTCGCCGTGAATCGGGATCGCGTACTTCGGTTTTACAAGGGAGTAGATCAGCTTCAACTCCTCCTGACAGGCATGTCCGGATACGTGGGCATCCTGGAAGATCACGTTCGCACCCTTCTCGGAAAGCTCATTGATGACCTTGGAGACAGATTTCTCATTTCCCGGAATGGGGTTAGAGCTGAAAATAACCGTGTCTCCGGGCATAATGGTCACTTTCTTGTGAATGTCAGCTGCCATTCTGGACAGGGCTGCCATGGACTCTCCCTGGCTTCCTGTGGTGATGAGCACGGTCTTCTCCGGCGGATAGTTCTTCAGCTGGTCGATCTCGATGAGGGTCTTGTCCGGCACGTTCAGATAGCCAAGCTCCTGGGCTGTGGAGATGATGTTCACCATGCTCCGGCCTTCCACAACTACTTTCCTGTCATACTTGTAAGCAGAATTGATGATCTGCTGCACACGGTCCACATTGGACGCAAAGGTGGCAATGATGATCCTTGTGTTCTTGTACTCTGCAAAGAGGTGGTCAAATGTATGTCCCACCGTTCTCTCTGACTGGGTAAATCCGGGACGCTCTGCGTTTGTACTGTCTGACATAAGAGCAAGCACGCCCTTTTTACCGATCTCACCGAATCTTTGCAGGTCAATGGCATCTCCGAAGACCGGTGTGTAATCCACCTTAAAGTCTCCTGTGTGTACCACGATACCTGCCGGGGAGTAGATGGCAAGGGCTGACGCATCCTGGATACTGTGGTTTGTCTTGATAAACTCGATCCGGAACTGTCCCAGATTGATAGACTGTCCAAATCTTACCACTTTTCTTCTGGTAGACCGCAGCAGATTATGCTCTGTCAGCTTCTTTTCAATAATACCCATTGTCAGCTTTGTAGCGTAAATGGGAAGGTTCATCTCACGCAGCACATAGGAGAGGGCACCTATGTGGTCCTCGTGTCCGTGGGTGATCACAAAACCTTTGACTTTCTGGATATTGTCCTTCAGATAGGTAATATCCGGGATGACCAGGTCAATTCCCAGCATGTCATCCTCAGGGAACGCAAGACCGCAGTCCACCACAATAATACTGTCTCCGTACTCAAAGGCAGTAATGTTCATTCCGATCTTCTCCAGGCCCCCAAGCGGAATGATGCGCAATTTTCCATTGTTTTCTTTCTTCAAGCTTACACCTCCATAGGTTTATTTTTCCGTTATTCTTTTTCTTCACGGCATTTTCTGCACACGCCGTAAAATTTCAGTTCATGATCTGTCACCTGAAAGCCTGTCTCTTTTTCAATGTAGGCTTCCAGATCTTCCAGAAGATCGTCTCTGAACGCAGAGACGTTTCCGCATTCCGTGCATATCAGATGATGATGGTGGTGACGATGTCCCTCCTGTTCATCCAGAAAATCTCCGATCTCATACCGCACACATCCGTCATCCAGCATGATCCGGTCCACAAGCTGCATGTCCAGAAGGAGCTGGACTGTCCGGTAGATGGTCGCCAGACCGATCTCCGGGTAATCTTCCTTGACCAGCTCAAAGATATCCTCCGCGGTCATATGCTCATCTCCGTGCTCTGCAAGCACCTGCAGAACAAGGAGCCTCTGATTGGTCACCTTCAGACCTTTCTCCTTCAGCATCTCTTTGAATTTTTCCTGGCTTATAGACATAGTACATTACCTTTCTATCTCGATATCCTCAAGAAGTTCTTCAAACACTTTCGACACAGCGGAAAGCTCCGTGTCATCCTCTACGATCTCGTAAATGCTGTCTGTATCTTCTGCCTCTGATCCGTCTCTTAAGATGAGACACTCCGCGTCTCCCTCTTCTGAGTCTGTGACCAGAATATAGGACGTTCCATTAAGCTTTGTCTGCTCCAGGACAAAAAATTCTGCCTCTTCCATCCCGTCAGACTGAAATTTAATTTTTTCCATTACAATACACCTCAAAAAATCCAGTATTTAAAGACGGTCCTTACTGATGGCCGCCTCATGGTATTTCGAGTCCAGATATCCCTGCAATATAAAAACAGCCGCAATCTTGTCAATGTATTTCTTGCGGTCTTCCCTTCTTACGTTGCTCTCAATTAAAGTCCGCTCTGCTTCTGCCGTAGTCAGACGCTCGTCCCACATAATGACCTCAAGGCCAGTACGCCGGCGCAGCATCTCACCGAATTCCAAAGATTTTTCCGCCCGATCTCCCACGTCGTTGTTCATATGGCGCGGCAGTCCGAGTACAATGC
Source organism: Lachnoclostridium phocaeense (assembly GCF_959599685.1). NCBI lineage: Bacteria > Bacillati > Bacillota > Clostridia > Lachnospirales > Lachnospiraceae > Lachnoclostridium > Lachnoclostridium phocaeense. The sequence continues at coordinate 24,077 of NZ_CAUGIN010000015.1, read as the reverse complement.
TCTCGACTTCATACTCCCGGATCAGCTCCTCGATGCGGGCACATGTCTTTCTCAGCTTGTTCTCGTCCTTGCGCCAGATGGTCTCAATTCCCTGGGCTGTAAGACCTAAGGGATCGCTCACAGCCACCCCCACTGTCTTAGAGCCATAGTCCAGTCCCATCACTCTCATAAAAAATTATTCCCATCCGTGATACTTGATATACGCCTTCAGCATCTCTTCTACCAGTTCGTCCCGCTCCACCTTCATGATCAGGCTCCTGGCGCCGTTGTGGCTTGTGATATAGGTAGGATCACCTGACATGATGTAACCGACGATCTGATTGACCGGATTATAGCCTTTCTCACTTAATGCCTTGTACACAATCTCAAGTATATCTTTTGCCTGAATTTGCGGGCCGCTTTCTACCTGGAAAAACTGGGTGTTGGTTAATTCTTTCATATACTCACGTCCTCCAAAAATACTTCATATTTATTCTACTCTATTCCAATCTGAAATTCAATGAATTATTTGTAAACGGTTCTCAATTTCTACATTTATCAACTGATTTGACAAATTCTCTGTCGTTTTTTGTCCGACTTTCACATATTCTTTCGTGTGTCCCACCTGGTAAATACCGTCCTCTCTCTCCACGGCCTCCTCCATCAGGACTTCCACGCAGGTTCCCATGAGCCGCTCCTCATAGGCCTGCTGCTTGCGCCTGCCAAGGGCAATGAGTCTGGCGCTCCTGGCATTTTTGATCTGCTCCGGCACCTGTCCGTCCATGGCGGCAGCCTTCGTCCCCTCCCGCCGGGAGTACTTGAAAATGTGGGTCTCATAGAAGTCCACTTTGTCCACAAAAGCCATGGATTTTTCAAACTCCTCCTCGCTCTCCTGGGGAAATCCCACGATCACATCCGTGGTCAGAGCCGGATGGTCAAAATACTGCCGCAGAAGCTGACATTTTTCATAGTACTCCTGGGTCGTGTACCTCCGGTTCATGCGGCGCAGCGTCTCATCGCAGCCACTCTGCAAAGAGAGATGGAAATGAGGACACATCTTGGGCAGGGAGGCAATCGTCTTCACAAACTCCTCTGTGATGATCCTTGGCTCCAGGGAACCCAGGCGGATCCGGCAGATCCCCTCCACCTCATGGACGGCACAGATCAGCGAGAGCAGGTCCTCCCCCTGATCCAGATCCAGCCCGTAGGAGCTCAAATGAATGCCGGTCAGCACTACTTCCTTGTAGCCGCTTTCTGCCAGCGTCCGCACCTCGGACACCACATCCTCCTTGCGCCTGCTGCGCACCCGCCCCCTTGCGTAGGGAATGATGCAGTAGGAACAGAACTGGTTGCAGCCGTCCTGCACTTTGATGTAAGCCCGGGTATGCTCTCCTGTGCGGGTCAGGCGCATCTCCTCGTACTCCGGGGTATGGCTGATGTCGATGATCTCCTTCCATCCTGCCCCTGCCTGTTCTCCCTCTCTGGCTCTGAAATACTCCTCCAGAATGGAAGCCAGCTCATGCTTTTTGTTGTTTCCGATGACAATATCCACGCAGGCATCCACTTCCCCCTCCTTGGCCTGGACATAGCATCCGGCTGCCACTACCACAGCGTCCGGATTCAGCTTTTTTGCCCGGTGGAGCATCTGGCGGGATTTGCGGTCTGCCATGTTCGTGACTGTGCAGGTGTTGATGACGTAGACATCCGCCTTCTCGTGGAAGGGCACGATCTCGTAGCCACTTTGCTCCAGTATTTCCTGCATGGCTTCCGTCTCATATGCGTTTACCTTGCATCCCAGATTGTGAAGTGCTGCCTTTTTCATTTTCATCCTCTCTTTTCTTCTGTTCTCGTGTAAATTGTTGTATGCTTTAACGAAATTTGTCCCAATTCTTTGGCAAATTGTTCCTTGACTTTTAACCTTTCAGCTCTTAAGATGATTATAGAAACTGATTAAGAAATCAAGGAGGTTATTCCAATGAAAACAGTACAAATTTCTTTAAACTCAATCGACAAAGTAAAATCTTTTGTAAATGATATTACAAAGTTTGATTATGACTTTGATCTTGTATCCGGAAGATACGTAATCGATGCAAAATCTATCATGGGTATCTTCAGCCTGGATCTGTCCAAGCCTATCGACCTGAACATCCACGCTGACGCAGGCATCGATGAAGTGCTTGAGACTCTGAAACCATACCTTGTATAATCGGACAGGTTTACAGCGAACATATTAAATACGCCGAAATGTTCTGACATTCCGGCGTATTTTTTATTTTGTGGAGAACCCCTTCGGACTCCCCCACAAAACAAAAGCGCTCCTATCCCTGCACGTCTATGATCTCCACTGTCTCAATGGCTGTCTGTACCAGCTCATCAATCTTCTCTGCCAGATTTTCCTCTGACCTGTGAATGATGTTGATGTTCGGCTTTGTCACCGGATGTTTTGCCACAAAGATGGTGCAGCAGTCCTCGAAGGGCTGTATGGATGTCTCGTAGGAGCCGATCTTCTCAGACACTTCCACGATCTCCTTCTTGTCAAAACCGATCAGCGGCCGGTACACCGGCAGCGTACACACTTCATTGGTAGCCGCCAGGCTCTGCATGGTCTGGCTTGCCACCTGACCGATGCTCTCGCCTGTGATCAGACCGAGACAGCCATCCTCTTTGGCAAAGTGCTCCGCGATCTTCATCATATATCTTCTCATGATAATGGTCAGCTCATCGTGGGGACACTGGTCATAGATGTAGAGCTGAATGTCTGTAAAATTCACCACGTGGAGACGGATCGGTCCCGCGTAGGCTGCGATGATCCTTGCAAGATCCACCACCTTCTCCTTTGCCCTCTCACTTGTGTAGGGCGGCGCATGGAAATAGGTAGCCTCCAGGGCAACGCCCCTCTTTGCGATCATGTAGCCTGCCACCGGGCTGTCAATACCGCCAGACAGAAGGAGCATGGCCTTTCCGTTGGTTCCCACAGGCATACCTCCCGGGCCCGGAATGATCCTGGAGTATACATAGATGTCCTCCCGGATCTCAATATTCAGCATCACATCCGGATGGTGCACATCCACCCGGATCTCGGGAAACGCATCTAAAATAGCCTCACCGATATCGCAGTTGATCTCCATGGAGTTCTTGGGATAATTCTTCCGGCTTCTCCTTGCCTCCACCTTGAAGGTAATGTTTTTGTCCGGATACAGCTCATCCATGTAGGCAACCACGTCTTTTTTCAGCTGTTCAAATCCCTGGTCCTCCAGCCGCACCACAGGGCAGATGCCCACAATGCCGAAGACCTTCTGGAGACATTCTGTCACCTCGTCATAGTCGTAGATCCCCTCGCAGTCCACATAGATCCTGCCTCTTGTCTTATACACTTTAAAGCTTCCGTCCGCTCCCCGCAGGGCATAGCGGATCTGACGCACCAGGGCGTCCTCGAACATATAGCGGTTCTTTCCCTTGATACCGATCTCACCGTACTTGATCAAAAAAGTGTGAAATGTCATGGTTTTTTCCTCTTTTCTTCCTGTGGCGCAGACAAACGGTCCCGGCCTCGGCGCTGTTACCGTCTTGTGTATCTGCGCAATACTGGTACTAAATTATATAAGGTTTTCAGTGTATAGTCAATCTCTTCTTCTGTTGTAAATTCTGACATGCTGAAACGCAGGGTGGCATCCAGATACTCCTTCTGGGCTCCGATCCCCTTCAGCACGCCGCTGATGGCTGGATGATTGGAGGCGCAGGCTGAGCCGGAGGACACGTAGATCCCCTTCTCCTCCAGCGCGTGCAGCAGGACCTCACTTCTCACCCCAGCGAATCCAACACTGATAATATGCGGCGCGCTGGTCTCATCGTAGAGGCCGTGGATGGTAATATCATCCAGCTTCTGCACGCCTTCGATGAACCGGGCTTTCAGCGCCCGCATGCGGGCCACTTTCTCTTCCAGACCGTCGTAGATTGTTTTTGCCGCCAGGCCAAGGCCTGCAATGCCGGGCACGTTCTCCGTTCCGGAGCGGATATTCTTCTGCTGCTCTCCCCCGAAGACGATGGGCCTTATCTTCACCTGCTCTCCGATATAGAGAGCCCCCGTTCCCTTGGGGCCATGGATCTTGTGTCCGCTTAAGGAGAGCATGTCAACCTTCTCCTTTTTGGGATAAATCCTGTATTTTCCAAATCCCTGTACTGCATCCACATGGAACAGGATATCTTTATTATATGCCTTTACTATATCAGCTGCCTGCTGGACAGGCTGCACAGATCCCACCTCATTGTTCACGTACATGATGGACACAAGGATAGTCTCCGGACAGAGGGCCTCCTTCAGAGCCTCCAGATTCACTCTCCCGTACCGGTCCACCGGCAGGAAGGTGACGCGGAAGTCCTCTTCCTCCTCCAGATAGCGCATGGTGTTCAGGATCGCCGGATGCTCGATGGAGGAGGTGATCAGGTGGTTTCCCCGTCGCCTGTTGGCCCTGGCCGCGCCAATGAGGGCCAGGTTGTCGCTCTCCGTGCCTCCGGATGTGAAGACAATCTCCTTGTCCTTCACTTTCAAGAGTTTTGCCAGTATCTCTTTTGTCTCTTTTATATAATGTTCCGCCTGCACTCCCTTGGCGTGCATGGAGGAGGGGTTGCCGTAGTCCTGGCACATGACTTTGCGCACAAGATCCCCCACACAGTCATACGCCCGGGTGGTGGCAGAATTATCAAGATAAACTTCCATCAAAGATCACTCCTGTACTTTTACTATTAATTTATGCACCGCAAAGCCGCAGGTGCCATCTGTTCTCCAGCCGGCTATGGCTCCAGGTGATAGCCCAGGATAGACAGCACCATAAGGGGCGCTGTCTCCGTGCGCAGGATCCGCCTTCCCAGGGTGATCACCCTGGCTCCGGCCTCCAGCGCCTTCTCTTCCTCTTCCCGCTCAAAGCCGCCCTCAGGCCCGATAAAAATGCCCACAGACTGGCCCGGCTGTATCTCCTCTATGACCTTTCTCGTATAGTCCATGCCCTCTGCCAGCTCGTAGGGAAAGAGGATCACATCCAGGCTGCCTGCCGCCTTAAGAGCCGCGTCGAAGCTGCACACGCTCTTCACCTCCGGGATGATCCCCCGCCCTGCCTGCTTGGCCGCACTCTTGGCGATCTCATTCCACCGCTTCACTTTTTTCTCCGCCTTGGGGCCGTCCAGCTTTACCACAGAGCGCTTTGCCGCCACGGGAACCACCGCGTAGACGCCAAGCTCCACCGCCTTCTGTACCACCAGCTCCATCTTGTCGCTTTTGGGAAGCCCCTGGAACAGCCAGATCTGTGAAGGGAGTTCTGTATCCAGCTCTCTCTCCTCCAGGATCTCAAGCTGCGCCCGGCCCTCCACATAGTCACAGACCTGGCACACATACTTCCGGTTGTCTCCGTCGCTGATCTCCAGCTTCTCCCCTGCCCGCATGCGGAGCACATTTTTCATGTGGTTCACATCAGAACCTTCTATATAAATGTATGGCTTTTCCACCTGATCCGGTGTCACAAAAAAATGCTGCATCTATTTTTTCCTCGCTGTGACAGAGACCCACTCGCCCTGGTGGTGCACTTCCAAAAGTTCCATGCCTGCCGCCTTCACAGCCTCCACCACAGTCTCCTCTTTGTCATCGATGATCCCGCTTGTGATATAAATGCCGCCGCTCTTCAGCTGATCCTGGATCACCGGCGTCAGCGGGACAAGCACCTCCGCCAAAATGTTGGCAGCCACAATATCATACTGACCATACCCCACTTTGTCCTGCACGGCTTTATCGTCAATGATATTTCCGATCATGACTTCATACTGATCCCTGGAAATACCGTTGACAGCCATGTTCTCGTGGGTGGCATCAATGGCGCAAGGATCCAGGTCTGTCCCCACAGAGTAACCGGCGCCGAACTTCAGGGCCAGCATTCCCAGGATACCGCTGCCACAGCCCACATCCAGGATCTTCATACCCGGCTCCACATATTTTTTCAGCTGCCGGATACACAGCTGTGTCGTCTCATGCATACCAGTCCCGAAGGCTGTGCCCGGATCGATGTGGATGATCAGCTTGTCCTCATCCTCCGGCTTTACGTCCTCCCAGGAGGGGATGATCAGCACATCGTCCACCGTAAACTGATGGAAATACTGTTTCCAGTTGTTCACCCAGTCCACATCCTCTGTCTGGGACTCCTCGATGGATGCCTCCCCGATATCTACAAAGGCCGCGATCTCCTCAAGCTCCTGGCGCACCCTGGAGAGCATCTCTTCCTTGTCATCTTCCTCCTCCAGATAGAACGTGATGTAAGCCACACCGTCGTCCGCCTCTGTCTGGGGGAGGATGTCCACAAACATCTGCTCCTTGTCCGACTGGGTAAGAGGGATCTTATCCTCGATCTCCACTCCCTGGATGCCCAGCTCCATGAGAGAGCTGCTGACGATCTCCTCAGCCGCAGTCGTTGTCTTCAAGCGAAATTTATTCCATTTCATACCGTCTCACCACTGTGTCCCGCCTCTTTTTTTGCGGGACATTCCTTTCCACATCAGTTTATCATATGAGCCCCAAATGCTCAACGAGGATTTTCACACCCAGACAGATGAGGATCACACCTCCTGCGATCTGGGCCCCCTTCTGCCAGCGGGAGCCAAATACATTGCCGATCTTCACGCCCGCCACGGAAATGATGAAAGTCGTGACACCGATGAAAGACACCGCAGGCACGATCTCCACCTGCAGGAAAGCAAATGTGATCCCCACCGCCAGAGCATCGATGCTGGTGGCTACCGCCAGAGTCAGCATAGTCTTCACATCCAGGGAATCATTCGCCTCCTGACAGTCCTCCTCACCAAAAGCTTCCCTGATCATGCTGACACCGATCAGTCCCAGCAGGATAAAGGCGATCCAGTGGTCTATAGAGGTGATGACCTCCTTAAACTGGCTCCCCAGCAGATACCCTACAGCCGGCATTCCCGCCTGAAACACGCCAAAATAAAGTCCAACGACCCCCGCCTTGGTCCAAGTACATTTTTTCATGGCGAGGCCCTTACAGACTGACACGGCAAAAGCATCCATAGACAGCCCCACCGCCATCAGAAAAAGTTCGATCAGTCCCATTATTCTTTCTCCTTTTATCTTCTTTTGTTCCGCCGCGGAACACAAAACCCGTCCCCGCAGCGCGTGGTGCAGCAGGAGCAGCACACCGCGCAAAAAAAGACCCACCCGCGGCAGAGATTCCCTCTGCGCGGATAAGTCTCATTATTTCAAGTAATGCCAGATGCCCGGGGCATCAGTATGTTGACAGTACTGCGCTCACGCGCCAACTACTCCCTTATCACTTCTGTTCATTATAAAAAGGAAGGCGGGGCTTGTCAACAATTTTTATCAACTTCCCCTCTTAAGTTTTTTCATGACACACAAAATCATTCTCAGCGCAGACAGTACCTGTGACCTGGGGCACGTATACCCTGTGAACAGCTGCAACCTCTCCACCGGCTCCGGCCTGCTGGTGGTGGCCGCCCGGAGAATGATCGATGCGGGCATGGATGCCCCCTCCATCGCCAGCGCCCTGAAACAGCACACCGGGAAATGCCATGCCAGCTTATTCTCGACACGCTGGCCTTCATGCACGCGGGAGGGCGCTGCTCTTCTGTGGCTGCCCTCGGAGCCAATATCCTGAAACTGAAGCCCTGTATTCTTGTGGACAACAAAGACGGAAGCATGGGAGTTGGCAAAAAGTACCGGGGCACGCTGGACAAGGTGCTTGTCCACTATGTAAAGGACACGCTGGCAAAGTATGATAACATCAATACCTCTCTCCTCTTTATCACGCACTCCGGCATCCCGGAAACATATATTGATCTGGTGAAAGAGGCGGTGGCAGAAGAGATCCACTTTGATGAGATCCACGTTACCAAAGCCAGCTGCACCCTCTCCTCCCACTGCGGGCCTAATACGCTGGGCATTCTTTTTGAGACATTGTAACGCTGTATCCCAGCTCTTCCAGCATCTTCCTGTCACTCTCCACTGTATAGCCCGCCGTGGTCAGCATATCACCTGTAATGGCCGCGTTGGCGCCGGATCGGAAGCATCCCGCCCCTTTGTCCTGCATAAGGCCCCTGCCCCCTGCCAGCCGGATAAAGGCATCCGGAAGGAGAAAGCGGAACACCGCAACTACCCGCTCCAGCTCTTCCTCTGTCACCCGCTGATTCTCTTCAAAGGGCGTGCCAGGGATGGGGCTTAGCAGGTTGACCGGCACGCTTCTGATCCCCAACTTTCTGAGTGTCAGGGCCATATCGATCCTGTCCTCCCACGTCTCTCCCAGCCCGACAATGCCGCCGCTGCACACTTCCAGTCCCGCATCCTGGGCCGCCTTTATGGCGGCTGTCTTTTCTTCAAAACTGTGGGTCGTACAGACCTGGGGAAAATACCGGCAGGACGTCTCCAGATTATTATGTACTCTTGTGGCTCCCGCCGCCTTCAGTTTATCAAACTGCTGCCTGCCAAGAAGGCCAAAAGAGACACAGACCTGCATGCCTGTCTCCCTGCGTATCCTGGCAATCGTCCCGCACATCTCCTCCACTTCCCTGTCAGAGAGGCGTTTTCCAGATGTCACAATGGAATACCGGGGCACACCGCGCCCGGCTTTATCCAGGGCATCCGCCAGGATCTTCTCTGCCTCCAGCAGAGGATATTCCCCTGCCCCTGTGTGATAGAAGGCCGACTGGGCACAGAATTTACAGTTTTCTGAGCATCTGCCGCTTTTTCCATTTATGATGCAGCACATATCGAAAGCTTCTCCCCGAAAATGCCGCCGGATATCATCTGCCGCAGCACGCAGGCTGTCCAAAGGCGCATCTTTCAGCCTGAGAGCCTCACTGGCAGTCACAGGCTCCCCTCGAAATACTTTCCCTTTTAATACATCTATATCGCTCATAGTACAGTCTCCCCTTTCTTTCTATAACAAATATAGCGAAGAGACTTTCAATTGTCAACTTTTCTTATTTTTAAGTTTACATTTTGTTGTTCAGATCATAATAAAAAATATACTGCTGGAGCACTCCCTGAAATCCCTGGTACCTGTCAAATGGAAACCCTTCCGGATACCGGGCATCCAGGACTTTCTTTATGTGTGTATCTACAGGGAACGCCTCCAGATGGTGAAGGGCAAACAGGCAGATGCAGTCCGCCACCTTGCCTCCCACACCGCACAGTTTCATAAGCTCTTTCCTGGCCTCCGGGTAGTCCATATGTTTCACAGCCTCAAGATCCACTTCTTTTTCCAGAACACTGCGAACAACAGAAACAAAATAACGGCTTCTATAGCCAAGACCACAGGCGCGGAATTCTTCTTCCGAGACCCCGGCAAGCTCTTCCGGAGCCGGAAAAGAGAAATAGATCCTCCCCTCTGCGGATCTGCATTCCCGCCCGTATCTTTCTGACAAAGTGCGGATGATCCCCCGGATCCGCCGGATATTATTCTGCTGCGAGATCACAAATGTCAGGATCATTTCCCAGAGATCCTGCTGCAGGATGCGGATCCCGCTTCCATATTCTGCAGCAACCGCAAGATATGTGTCCGCTGGATCTATCTTCTGCAAATAGGCCTCATAGCAGCCATCCAGATCAAAATATCTCCTCCAGAATGTCTGATATTCTTCCTCCCCGCAGTAAAACAGGCAGGTGTCCGGCTCCTCCGTCTGCCGGATCCTGAGGTACCTGTCCCCTGCGATCACCTCATAGACGTTTTCCTCTGTCTGCTCCATGCGAAAGCACTGGCCGGACGCCAGAATCTGCCCCGGGGAAAAATGCTCTTTTGTAACTGTTATCATGGTCTTCCTCTCTTATCGCTCTTTTGTCTTTTTATGATTTTACAGGTAAAGAGTTGCTTTTGCAATCCAAAATCAATGTGCGCAGATGCGCCGTTCGATGGTCTCCGCTCCGCTACGGTCAGCGCCGTTACCCGTCGGATGCCCGCTCGTGCAAGCACGGCGGTCGCCTTCCGGGCGTATCGCACAAAAAAAGCGCCTGAAAACTCAGACGCCTTATCTGTATATCTATCTGTATCTATGTCAAAATGGCTTATGCCGCATTTCTTCCGTGGGCACTTGTGCCGTGGCCGCCGCTTCCCTGTCTTCCAGAGCCGCCTGCTGCCCGCTCATATTCTCTCAGCTTCTGCCTGGCCTCCTGGCTTAAGTTCCTGGGAACCTGGATCTGGACCGTCACATAGTGGTCGCCGTGTACAGCCGGGTCCTTCATAGAGACAATCCCCTTGCCCCGCAGCCGGATTTTTGTGCCGGACTGGGTGCCCTCATGGATCTTGCACATGACATTTCCGTAGAGCGTGTTTACAAGGGCCTCGCCACCGAATACAGCCGTCGTAAAGGGAATCTGCACAGTGGTGTACACATCCATTCCCTTCCGCTCAAAGCCCGGCTTTGTCCCCACCTGTACCTTAAGGAGAAGGTCGCCCGGCTCACCGCCGCCGGTTCCCGGCATCCCCTTGCCCTTCAGGCGGATGCTCTTGCCGCTGTCAATGCCGGCCGGAATGTGGACCTGCAGAGTCTGTGCATTGCCCGACCCGGACGGGTCCTGGAAGGTAATGATCTTATCGCATCCAAAGGCCGCCTCGTCAAAGGACACCTCGGTCTGCGCCCGCAGGTCAGAGCCCTTCTGCCGGAAAGAGCCGCCTCCGAAGCCTCCACGTCCAAAGCCGCCGGTTCCTCCGTAGTAGGACTGGTGAAAGCCGCTCCCGTCTCCTGTGTGGAAGCTACCGGAAAATCCTCCTTTGTTTTTCCCGTGGAAAATATCTCCGAATAGGTCATCAAATATATCGTCCATATTGCCGTTTTCGAAATGGAATTCTCTGTAGCCGCCGTTGCCGGTATTATAGGCGCCTCCGGTGTAGCCGCCTGCCCCCGCTCCGGCTCCGGTCCCGTCAAAGGCCGCATGCCCAAACTGGTCATACAGCTTCTTCTTTTCCGGGTCGCTGAGCACCGTGTAGGCCTCTGTTACCTCTTTAAACTTCTGTTCTGCCTGTGGATTTCCCGCATTTGTATCCGGGTGATATTTCTTTGCAAGCTTCCGGTACGCTTTCTTTATCGCATTTTGATCCGCGTTTCTGTCAACGCCAAGCACTTCATAGTAGTCTCTCTTTGCTTCCATCTCTATCACCTCCCGATCATCCACATCCGTAAGCTGTCAAGATCTATATAAATTTCTATATTTATTTTAATATATTTGTTATATGTTATATCTGAAATCTATATGAACGGCCCTCAAGCCGGAATATTTTCTATACTCCAAATACCATATAAAACCTCCCCGGGACAGGCTGCCCGGGGAGAAATCTCATTATCCTTCGATGGTCACGTAGCGGTTCTCCTCTACCTGCTTCTGGTCCTTCTTCGGGATATCCAGAGTGAGGATACCATTTTCAAACTTCGCGTGGATATCTTCCTGCGTCAGGTTCTTGCCCACATAGAAGCTTCTGCTCACATTTCCTGTGAAGCGCTCCTGCCTGATGTACTTGCCATCCTTCTTCTCGTCATTGTTCACATTCTTAGCCGCGCTGATGGTCAGGTAGCCTTCCTTCAGCTCTGCCTTGATCTCGTCCTTCTTAAATCCCGGCAGGTCAATCTCTACTTCGTAAGCGTCGTCCTTCTCTTTCACGTCTGTCCGCATGATCTGATCTGCTGAGCGTCTTCCGTAATACTTTCTGTCAACATCCGGGAAGGAAAAATCAAACCAGTCATTAAATAAATTTTCTCCAAAAATACTAGGCATCATCATAAGTCATCTCTCCTTTGATCATTCATTTATATTGGCACTCCGTGTAATCGGAGTGTTGGTTTTGAACTGCTGGAAGAGGATTTTTTATTCCCTTTCCTTTGTTCTAAATGTAATATAACACTTATTATCAGCACTGTCAAGAGGTGGGTGCTAATTTTTTAAATAATTTTTTTGGGAAACCTCAAAAAAGCTTGATTTTACGGGCTTTTTCGGGCTTTCCAAATTTTTGATTTTTTCAAAAAATGGCTTACTACACCATTTTTACACCATTTCTACACCAATTTCAGAATCGGGGGCCTCCAAAATCCCCTGTAAATTCAAGGAAATCTGAGTTAATTTACCACACCATCAAAAGCAGAAAAATCCGATTTTTTTCATGTTTTTCACCATCATGCCCCTAAAAACTCCAATGCCGGGGCAGAAATTTCCATCACATAATCTGCACCAAATCCATCTTTGCGATTTCTCTTTCAATCCTGGACCGGTCTGTGATATGGTTATAAACTTCCATCGTGACACTGATATTCGCATGTCCCATCACGTACTGAACGACCTTCATATCCAGATCTGTCTCTGCCATCCGGGTACAGGCTGTATGTCTGAGAATGTGGGCGGAGATATGAGGCAGCTCTTCCGGCTTTCTCCTCTCCCGCTTTGCCCGCTCATTTTCTTCCTCGTTATACGCCTTCACAATATCCCGGAGAATAAAGTTCACGGTAGTCGGCATCATAGGACGTCCGCTCCTGCTCATGAATACGAAATTCGAAAGCCCTTCGATTTTCACATCCCTGGGAATCCCCATCTGAAAATTCAGCCGTCTCTGAGTCTCAAAAGCTTTTGCCACCATCTTACTCATGGGTATCTCCCGGATCTCGGCTTCTGTCTTCGGCATGGTCACATGAAAATCACACCCGTCTCCATAGTTCTTATAGATCAGCTGATGATTCACGTATACGGTCCTGGTCTTCAGATCTACGTCCTTCCAGGTAAGACCGATCAGTTCTCCACAACGGAGCCCGGTTCCGATCATCACTTGCAAAAGAGGCAGATAGATATGGAATACCTCGCTGTTCTTTACATAGTTCAGCAGATTTTTCTGCTGATCAAAGGACAGGGCGGTGCGTTTCTTTTCCGGTTCCCCATAATCTCCCAGCGTTCTCTTGGCCGGATTCTTCCGGATGATATCATCATCTACAGCCACCTCAAAGCTCGGTAAGATCATATTATGGAGAAACTTGATGGTACTGTGGGAATATTTCTGTTTGCTCAACCGGGAATAAAACAGGCGTACATGAGATGGTCTTACCTGTACCACTTTCATCTGTCCCAGTTCATTCCTCACAAGACTGTTCCACATCCTTCTGTAATTGGCCTGTGTACTCTCTGCCAGCTTTCTGGTATCCATGTGGATCTCAAACAGGTCATTGAGAGTCATGTTCTTGCATTGGGTATCGGTCATAATTCCTTCGCTCTGGTCTTTCTCAATCTCTTTTTCTTTTTTCCTGAGTTCAGCCAGATCCGGAGAATAAACGGCCAGGCGTCTGCCAGTCCGTTCATCTTTATACCGGTACATATAGAGTCCATCCTTACGCTGGGATTCCCCTGTCCTCAGATTTCTTCCTCTATTGTCTTTTCTTGCCACAAAACCATTCCTTTCTCTATTTCCACACCTCCCTGTTGTGGGGAATGGTCTTGTCCTGTCTATGAAAAGTATAGCACAAAACCAACCCCACGCACATCCGTGTTCCTCTATTCCGCTATTGCTTCCAGATACTTCTCCACCTTCTGTACGGAGTACAATACCCGGCGGCCGATGGTGATCCGGGCTCCCGCATCTTCCGCAATCTTCCTTGCAGTCATCTGTCCGCAGGAAAGCATAGCGGCCAGACCTTCAATATCCACTGCCAGACGGCAGTTGCTCTCTCTTTCTTTTGTCTGTCTCATTTATCTCATCTCCTCCTTTATTCTTTTCTGCATCCGCCCCAGCTTTTCCTGAGCCGTACGTTTTCGAAAACTCTCACCTTTAAACTGAACCGGCACGCACATCTCCAGCAACCGGTCATAAATCCTGGCATGCGCTGTATCCTGCGGATTCTTTAACTCCTGCAGTGTCAGATTGGTCGTCGCAATCAGAGGTTTCCCGCTCCGATATCTGCCGTCGATCACCGCATAGATCTGTTCCAGTCCGTACTCTGTCCCCCGCTCCATTCCAAAATCATCCAGAATCAGCAGCGGAACTCTGCACAAATTTTTTATATATGTATTCTTCTCTGAAAAATTAGCAGAAAGATCATTCAGCACTTCCGCGAAATTGTTCATACGCACTTCTATCTCCTGTTCCAACAGTGCATTGGCAATACAGCCCGCCAGAAAACTTTTTCCGGTTCCCACTGCTCCCCAGAAGAGGTAGCCTGTATTCTCCGCCTTCATTGTTTCCCAGTCTTTCACATATAGTTTCGCAATCATGGTATTTTCGGAAAGTCCTTTATCATTGTCAAATGTCCATTCCTTCATGGATTCATCCGAAAAACAATGTCCCTTCAATTCTCTGACTACAGCTTCATGGCGCTGCTGTTCCCAGTACTGTTCCTCCTCTTTTCTTTTTTGCCTCCGACACTCACATTCACGCGGATGTTTTTTTATTCCCAAAACTCCGACTTTCTCCTGATCGAAATAAGCCTCCTTCGGTTCATGGCATTGTCCACAATACAGAAGACCGTCTTCTCCGATATAATCCTCTCCGTTTCTTTCTACCTGTTGAATCATGTTCTTTACTGTTTCTTCTACCATCTTGTTCATAGACTGTCCTCCTCACTGCAGGTATAATCCGGAATGTTTTTTACCGGGGCTGACCGTTCTGCCCATCTTCTCAAGGTAACAGCATGATCAGCATATTGCTTTCCACTGGAACGCATATAGCTGGACAGTTCCTCGATCAGCCTGTCTATTTCCCGGATCTCCTGTTTCAATTCTCCATATTCTGTTTCGGAGAGAAACACATTGTGATATTCGCCATAGGCAGAGCGCGCTTCTCTCTCTTTATTTGTTTGACTATATATCAAGTAACTATTATTTAAGTAATTAGGGGATACTTTTCTATCCATCACAGGGACAGGTTTCTTTCCTTCATAAGTATCATTTTCTTTCCCTTTGAGGGACACTTTTCTATCCTTCACAGGGACACTTTTCTTTCCCTCTGCCGGGATTTTGATATACAGCAGATTCGGTTTTGAAAATCCCTGTTTTTTTCTCACCAGAAGTCCGGCTTCTTCCAATTCATTCAATGCCTTTTTTACAGTCATGTGACTCTTTCTAAGATCGTCAGCCAGATAAGCAATGGGATAAACCACAAAAATGTGGCCTTCCTCATCCTTCCACCCTGTCTTCCTGGAAAGACTCGCCCGATCCAGCAACAGAGCATACAGAACCTTGGCTGTCTGAGTCAGATCCATCCCCAGCAGAAACCGTGGGTAAGGAAGATACACCGGAATCTGGGTCTGATTCGTCATGTATATCATCTGATCTTTATTCTTCACATCCATCCTTTTGTTTCTGTCTGATCTTCCGCCGACGGCTTCGCTTGGATTCATAGCAGGGGCAACAGACAATCACAGTCCGGAAACTCTGCTTGCAGTCTCCAACACATTTCCGGCAGGTGTCATTGTGGGCAACCCGCCCTCTTTCATTGAGAAAAAAGGCCAATTCCTGTTTTCTTTTCTTGCTCATTCTCGGCACAGACATTCCTCCTTCCTGCCATCCTGACGGTGCACGGTACAGGACAGCGAAATATGGTCACGTTTCGGTATCATTTTTTGCATTTTTTGACCTTTACGACAGGCTTTTTTGACCTCAAATATATTTGCCTGGGGTTTATCCTATCTGACGGCAGAAAACGCTGTTTGGTCGTGTTTCGGTATCATTTTGGAACAATTTGTCTGGACTACTTTACCTGCGACGATAATCCCGTTCAAAATCCCCTGCCATCTTCAACACTTCTTCCCTGAGTGCAAATAATTCCGCGATACAGTGACGGATTTCATCCTCCATAGCCAGTGAACGTTCCCCGCCCGTATTGAAGTACCGTGCGATCTGATTCAGGTTCACACCGATCTTCCCATACTCACCTACCAACCTTCGGAGTTCTTCCATATCGGCGACCACTTCTACCTGATGTACGATTTCCTTTTCCACCAAAAGTTTCCGCAGGCATTCGGATCTGGACGCACCCAGAATCTCTGCCTTCCTGTCCAGAAGTTCCAGTTCAATATCGGAAAGCCGGACTCCGACAAAATGCGGATGGTTCAGTTCCTGTTCCATTCTTCTTTTTCTCATGACTTCATCTCCTTTCTTCTTTCAGCTACTTCAGTAACACCACAAAGGGGAGAACCGGCAGTCCTGCCGGAATCTACCTTTTGTGCTGCGTCCCACTTTCCAGTGGACGCCAATATCTGCCAAATCGGCAGATCATCGAGGGTATGGGGAATCGAAATCCCAGGCAAGAGCCCTACACAGGAAAACACAATAGTGTATTACGGGGTGGATCTTGCTCTGGGAAAATCCCCATCAAGAGCTCAACCTGTAAGTTAGTGGAGTGCCAGGAATTGCCTAACCGCTTAACACGGGTGGATCTTGCCCTATAATATCTACCCCCTCACTTAACGTAACTGGGAGCGGCTATTATACAGGGGCAAAAAGAAATAATTTTATTTTTATCAACGAGATCCGCTCTTACCTTTTTTATTCTTTAAAGATCCCCTCACTTAACCCAATTGTCAGAGGCAGAAATACAAGGAGATTCGAAAAATCTTTTAATTTTCTGCTTCAAAAAAGATTTCCCCTCACTTATAGAAAGGAAATCCGAGGATTATACAGTGTTTGGAGATAGGATATTTAAAAAAGCAAAAAAACGCACCCAGTTTCAAACTGAATGCGTATCGGTCATATTCAACTTATGATTGAAAATGCATTTTATTATATTGCATCTTCGCCATATTTTTCTCGGATCCTTCGACATAAATCTTCCCAGCCAGCATCTAATTCTTCCGGGGAAGATTCTGGTATATCTATATCTGCATATTTCTCGTTTACTTCATCTTCTATTTTCTGGGCATAAACAGACAGAAAGTCCGGATACTCAAGTAACATCCTATTGAACAAATCATCCGCAGCCGTTCCCAGTTCCATGCAACGATCCAGGATAGAATCATAAATCTCTTGTGTCATGGGAATTTGATAATCTATCGCTGCTAATTGTTCATCTGTGAATTCAAATGTCTCAACAAAAAATTTACAAAGTCTCTTATTTATTTTTTCCTCTTCATGCATAATAGGAGCCTCCCGTTCACATATCTATTATACAGCATTGTGGATATCTCCACAATATTGTTTTCTAACGGTAGCTTCTATAATTGAATTATCTTTAGACGGAAAGGGGTGTTCAATATGATAGATTTTAGTCCTCTGTGGAAAACCATGGAACAAAAAGATATCACTCAGTACCAGCTTTTAAAAAGCGGTATCGATAATAAAACCTTGGATTCGCTGAAAAAAAATAAGAACATCACACTGAACACTCTTGAAAAATTGTGTAGGATTTTGGATTGTAATGATTTAAATCAAATAGTAAACTTCCATGATTGAAGGCGATGATATCGTCAATTCATAATTGATTTGCAATTCTATGATTATCCACTAATTAAAGTTGAAAAATAACTTGGCAGATAAGCTTCTTTTTAATTTTCTTCAAATATATCTGCAACAGTACATAGTTGCTCCCACAATCTATGCAATAATTGGGCATCGGAGAAAGTACTCTTGCAGATGCTATCATGGGGCGAATTTCTTACAATTCATATAAGATTAATATTGAAAGTATCAATCCATCGAAAGACCTTTCTATGAGAGAGGTATATGGTCTGGATCCTGCTCAAGTTGAGTAACTATCAATAGGGGGCTCCGTTAGTCCGGACTGTCGGCTCTTCCGCACCGTAATATTCACAGCATTGAACCCGTATTCAGACAAACAACACCATTGAACGTCTCACCCGTGAGATCACAAACGCCGGACAAACACAATAGGCACTTTTCCTAATGGGTAGAGTGCGCTGATGCTCGTATGTGCCAGACTGCACCATGTAGCAACAACGAACTGGGGAACCAGACGTTACATGAACATGGATCATCTTTTCAAAGCGGAGGATAATCTGCTGTCCGATATCATAGCCGGTTGACTGCCAGCCACCAAACGGCTGGCTTTAATTTTTGCGAAAGAACCTTAACACTATCGAAAAAAACTATTTACCATGTACGTTACATGTACACCCACAACCGAAGAAGGCTGAAAAATATCCCTGTCACTGGTGATTGCTTAATGACTGGGTTATGTAAATATTATTGTATATTTGGGCTGTTCAAAACTAACTCGCAACATGTATTACATGTTTCGAATATTTCAGTTAAGTCCTCAATAAAATTCTTTATAAAATCGTCCAAATAAATTGGATCCATGTCCTTCAAAACCAAAAACAACTTTTCTCTCTCACTATCCTCTTTGTATTCTAAATACTCAAGATGAATAACTGATTGATGAATAATTATATCTCGCAATGCTCGTCCGTGTGTTATCCCACATAGTAATCTATAAGCACTGGTGCGGTCTTCCCCCCATCTTTCAAATGAGTTTTTCAAATCAATAAACCGGTCATCATTATTTTTCAATATTTTTTTACTCAAATTATTAAAACTGTCTTCCCGCTTACCTAATAACAGATCACTATATACAGATGCACTTACGTCAAGAGCATTTCTTGCAAAAATGACAATGCTTTCAACGAAAAATAGAATTTTAGAAGCACCCATGCCATAAAAGGCTGGAATTGTCATGTTTTGCGTTAATTCAAAGTCAGTTTTCGCATGGTGATAACATGCTTCGGCATATTGTATCATCACTAATTTTTGTTGTAATGCAAGTGCTTTGTTATAAAAAAAGTTGTAGCGCTCATCTATCTGATCACTAATTCCCTCAGGATACTTTCTATCGACAAGAAGTGCCAAATCCTTACCTAATGTAATTTTATTAAGTTTTACATTTTCCGTTGTCTTCCAATCATCATAAAACATATCGAAATCAGAGTCAGAAAACCAAGTATCTCTACTCATCTTTAACCTCACCATAATACTTGTAGAATATGCGATATTGCCAATTTATAAATACTATATCATACATGTATGAATCAAATATAAATAATGCCGAATACCATTTACATTTTCCTATGCAACCAGACAACTTTCACCATCTAGTCGGATTTTCTGCTCTGATAGTGGATTCTCAAATTAACCAAAGCATTCAGAAAGCAAACCATAATACCAAATTCTTCTGGATATAGAGGCTTGAAATACTATGAAAAATCTTTCATGACCTCTATCTTCCTTTCATAGTACTAGGTGCCATTAAATTTAAATAAAGCTACTGGATGATTACACTCCGATAGCTTTTCCATCATATACCTTTATCCTAAGCATACGTTTTCACAAAATCATCATATTATATCGTTATCCAGCTCAATATTCTCCATTTTGATGCTCCATATAGTTTCCTCGATTACACGAATGCATTCGTCTATATCTTGGGTTATATCTTTTCCCCAAAAGCGAATAACTGTCCAACCTTGAAACAAAAGTTCCTTATTTACTTCATCATCACGTTCAATATTTCGTGATATTTTTCTTATCCAATAATCAGAATTTTTGCTTTTTTCCAATTTAGGTTTTAGAATCTCCCAATCCTTTCCATGGAAAAACTCTCCATCACAAAACACAGCAATTTTATATTTTGTCAGCACTATGTCTGGCTTTCCAGGCAGATTTTTAGGATTTTTTCTATAACGGTATCCTTTAGCCCACAATGCTTTTCTAAGCATAACTTCAATGGAAGTATCTTTACTACGAATGTGCTGCATATTTTTTCTTCGCTGATCCGCTGTTAAATTATCCATGATTTATCTCCCTTATCTTTGAAAGATCATATCATTATGATATTCAATAAAACGACGATCCGGCAGGAACTTACTTGGCATAATAATTTTTTTATGATCATAGTTCATAAACCATACCCTTGTATATTCATCCATACTCTCGTTTTTTAACTGTGACGATACTATTATTTCATAATTACAATTAAGTGTAATTAGCCCCCTATCGAATGCTTTATCATGTAATGCATTTAGGCAAAGACCATTTTTAGGATTAGTTCGTTCAGTTTTTTCATTACTTTCGCTCCATGGTTTTATATGGCTAGCTATCAACAGCCTGGGATCTTCCAATCCCGTAACACAACATTTATTAGAATAGGCATTTAAAACAGTCATTCTAAAAAAATACTGCCCTACTCGCTGTTTTAATTTTGCATCACGGTATTTTCCCGCTGGAATTAACGCAAGTTCATCTTCCATATGTAATGCTTTCTCAACAGTTGTGCCTCTTTTTTTAGCCAGTATTTCTTGCGCTTCCAATGAAAGCTTTTCCCAATTGTTAATGAATTCTAAACATATTTGTTCATCCAGTTTACTTCCATGAGCCATTCCAGACAAATTTTTCTTTCGTATCTCTGGATCAAAATGAGCAAGATTCGCCATCTTTAAACCAACAGAGCTCGGAGTTCGACCAAGTATCTTTGCAAGTTCAATAATATCTTTATTAGTCTTTGTTATTTTTTTAAAGGGTGTACGACAATACAGATCAAAAGCTAGAATTGTCTCTTCCCTTGACCATTTCATACCTGTCCTATCCACACATATTCCCTCTTAATTATCAGAAATCACTTAAAAGTATTTGTCTATTTACTGTAAAAATCTTTTTTAAGTCCTCATGTGTATATGGATTGTCTCCTGCTCTTTTAACAAGTTCAATTATATTATGCACATTTATACAACTTCCATTGATACCTGTTTCATCCGTAATATCTCGAATTTGAGAATCTATATTTGTCCCAAAACCTCCTGCAATATAAGTAAAAAAAGCAAGTGCCCTGTCCCCCGTATAATAACTACTCAAACCTGAAATATAATTGTGTATCATTCTATTTCGATGGTCATTGCTGATACTATATTTACTATATGCTTTATTATCAATAATACCTACATATCCAGAGCTTTCAGACTCGATCAACACATCAGGAGTTAACCCTATTAGACCAACATGTTCAGCCTTAAACTTAAAAACATCTTCAAATAATTTTACCGTTGCTTTTTCAAATTCTGTAGCCTCTTCTCTCCCTTTAAATGCCATCTCATAATACTTTGTCATAAATGAACCGACCGATCCCTTAGGATACTTTCTTTGAAGTATTTCTAAAACAAAAGGTTCTTTCAAGCCTGTTGATGAAACTATAAAATCAACCACTTCTGCATCTATGGATATAATCGGTTTTATAAGCGATAATGAAATGTATGCTTTCATTACTTGCTGTTCTGCCAACATACTTGATGTAATTGTTTTTGTATTTATGAGATTTCTAGTATCTTTGCTATGTTTAGGATCAATCCCATACTTTCTTTGAAAATACTCATGGTTTTCCGGTCGATCAATAAAAGGAAAATGTTTAGTAACTATATCTTGCACTTCCGTTTTCCGCTCTTGAACCACGTACATCTTTCCATTTTCTCTATATGTTAATTGTGTATAATCCAGCCAATTCATCATTGTATTGGCTACATCGCTTAGGTTTGTGGACTCCGGCTTCACACCATATCGTTCATAAAAATCCGCCGGAAGAGTCTGTATTCCATAATTACGATAAGAAAGTAGCCTTTTAACTATATACTCAAAGCATGTATCGGTTTCATTTTCTGCTTCTACAATTATAATATTTGCTATTTCATCTGTTTTCAAATACTGGATCCTATCATCCATTAACAATTTTAACAAGAAAACAAATGGATGAATTTTAAATCTAGGAGAAACATTCACATTTCTCCCAATAGAAAATGCTGATGGAAATTGATATTTTAATACCTGTCCTTTCAATACATCAACAGGCGAATCTCCATTCATAATTGCTTCTCCAGCCAGCGTCAATTTTATCTGTTTAGTAGATTCTTGCGTAAAAATCAATCCTAAGCTTACTAACCAGGCTTTATATGTTCGGGCCCCACCACCGCCTTGATCTCTTCTCTCTCCCTGACGCTTTAATCCTGCTGATTCGAGGGCTTCTTCCAAGGACAAATGGGACGTTCGTTGTCCATCCCACAGCTGATTTAACGATAATTCAGCAAATGTAGATAAGACTTCTGGAATACTATTTAACTTTCTTTTTGGTCTCGTAACCCACCAGTGATTTAACATATTTTCACCACCTATTCATTAATATTGGGCTGGACCCACGGATACTCAATTCCTGCAAAACTATTTAATATTGCTGTAACAACTATCTCGGAAAGCTTACAAGGAACTGCCATACCTATTTGTTTACGAACACTGCTATAATTTCCTATAAATTCATAATTATCTGGAAACGTCTGTATTCTAGCTCTTTCTCGATTAGTTAGTTCTCTATCTGTCCAATGATACATATATGTTCCTCCTCCACCAGCTGCCGTAACTGTATAAGCAGGCTTATTAGGATCAAGCTTTCTATATATCTGACTAATCTTCGTTTTTGTCTTGATTTTAAGCTCTTCCGGAAATTCCTTCCCCAATCTTTCCTCTGCTTGCCATACATTTTCTCCTGGCAAAATGTATGATAATCGCTTTACTACTTTTTCTGATAGACTTCTGCCTTCTCTATTAGGAGCGTCTTCTGGAATATCTGCCAGAGCAGTTCTCGAGCTAATATCACAAGATGCATACTGCGCTGGATCAGGTACACGAAATTCCACAGGCAGATCTTCCCTAATTCCCACAATTATTACTCTATGTCGTGTTTGTGGAATTCCATATTGTTCTGCTTTGTATAGATTAACATTCAATCTATATCCCGCTTTTTTCATGTCATCCAGAATGATCTGAAAATCTCCAGAACCTGCTGATCGTATACCTGAAACATTTTCAGCCATAAACCACTTAGGTTTATACATATTTAGCACTTCAATTCCATACCAGTATAATTGACCAAAGCGTTCATTTGCTAAGCCTTTATGTTCACCTACATTAGAGAAACTATTGCATGGGAAACCGTAGCAAAACGCGTCAATGTCGCCTAATGCACTAATGTCTAATTCGCGAACATCTCCACAATAGACACTTGCAGGATTGTCTGGACATATATTTTTTCTGTAAGTCTGACATGTATCCATATCATAGTCATTTGCCCATGCATGTTTCACAGAAAGAACACCATTACTGCTTTTTGCTCTAAGCGCCCCGCAGGCCAAACCACCAGGTCCACAAAAGAGTTCCCCTAAACGAAAAACATTATCTTCCTTTTGAGGATAAATAGAAAGCGGCTCAAATGACTCTCGTTTACTAATCTCTTCGCTATCATCAAATTCCAAAATATCATCCGCATGTAATTCCATACCTTTACATATTTTTTCTATTATTTCCATCGTAACATTGTCACCATTATACAACTTAGTAATGGTTGCGTAGCTAATCCCTGTTAATGACTGCAAATCTCTTCTTTTCATATTTCTATCAATCATAATTTTAAATAATTTTTTATAAGATACGGCCATCATGTACGCACTCCTTATTATTTTAATTTTGTTGTATAAGTATATCATAAACCTTTGCGTAGCACACTATTTTTTGCGCTTATGAGATTATTTTTTGCTTATGTTCATTTTCGCATCATATTCAATACAAAATAAAAATCCAGGAATACACCTTACAAACAAGTGAATTCCCAGATTCTTAATTACTTCTGTTCATACTATAACTTAGTCATTTATTATGAATAACTTAATTGATTAAATCTACAATTTAGTAAACAAAACTTCATCTGAAGATAAAAAGTCTACTCTAACCCGATCCCCCACTTTAGCATTACACGATTTATACCATGCAGTAAATGCTTTACAAGCGCCAGGACCTATACCTTCAAATTGCTTTGCATATTGAATTCCATTTTCACACGGTCCATTTCCAGCTGCTTTTATTTGCATTGGTGGTATTCCATTCGCAAAACTAGCCTTAAAAACATCACCGCGTTTTATATTATAGTTTTTTGCATCTTTAGATGGGATTTTAACATAAGATTCTCCTGCAATAGGATCCCTATTAGTTGGATTTCTATATTCTCCCCAATCAAGATGTGATGGTTTTATCACTACTACATAATGATCTCCAGCTTTTGCCATTAATTTTCCCTCCTTTTATT
>NZ_CAUGIN010000014.1:0-80374 GCF_959599685.1 Lachnoclostridium phocaeense | reverse complement strand
ATGCGAGTCACATCTGCCCCTGATTTGGACTATCTATTTCCCGACAGCCCCTTTTTTATTTCCCATCTTCCAGGGCGTAGAGTACCATCCCGCCCTTTTTCTCATACCCGGTATCCCACATTTCCTCAAAATCCAGCCTGGTGGCAGCCCCGTAGGTGGCCGCCGTCACATAGAAACGGTCCTCCCTTTCCTCATAACCGGTGAGAAGAAACCAGTGCCAGGTAAAATCCCCGAACTGCTTTTTGTCCTTGTGGTAGAGCAGAAGATACGGCACGGGAAGCCCCTTATCAATCTGCCTTCTGACCGCCGCTTTGGCCTCCTCCACATCCGTCTCCCCGTGGAGGGGTTCCATGTGAAGGCTTCTGCCGTCCTCATTTCCCAGATCCGCAAGATAGCGGGCATACCCTTCTATATAGGTTTCCAGCCTGTCGATGCCTCCTGCCCTGGGCTTCAGATAGGGCTTCATCTTCATGCTGAACTCTTTGTAAGCCTGTTTTGTGAGACGACCCGCGTCACCGGGATACAGCCCCTTCATTCCCTTTCGCAGAGCCAGATAGATGCAGGTGTCACAGGCTGTGGCCGCCCCGCAGCCGCCCACGTGCATAACGATATTGGTAAACCAGTCCTGGCTTCCGCCGTAGGAGCCTTCAATCTCAAAATAATCCAGATGTCTTTCCATAGATGTATCTTCCCTTCATTTTTTCTGTCATAATCTTTTGAAATTCTTCATAATTTCCTGCCATTTATCTTTATATCTTTTTCTTATACTGGATACAACAAAAGAAAACTTACTCTATATACTTTACAGGAGGGGATTTTTATGAGAGCTGCCGTTACTTACGTAGAAAATATACTGGTCACACACAGGCCCGCGCTGTCCTGCCGGCAGGACTACTCTGTGTCCTCCCTTGTCCTTATGTTCTTTACCTTTTCCGGCATCGGCTGGCTCTGGGAGGTGGGCCTTCACCTGGTGGTGGACGGCATGTTCTTCAACCGGGGCTTCATGGTCGGCCCCTGGCTTCCCATCTACGGGACAGGGGGTGTGCTGATCCTTGTGCTTCTGAAAAAATGGCGCAGCCGCCCTCTCCTGTCTTTTGGCCTCATTGTGCTTCTGTGCGGCACGGTGGAGTATTTCGCCGGGCTCTTCCTGGAGACCATGTTCGGTGTCCGCTGGTGGAACTACAGCGACATGCTCTTCCAGATCCATGGCAGAGTCTGCCTGGAAGGACTGCTGCTTTTCGGCACAGGCGGTCTCTTTATCATCTACATCGCCGCCCCTGCGCTGGATGGGCAGTTCAGCCGCCTGTCCGTCTCCCGGAAAAGGCTGCTGTGTGTGATCTTGTGCGCTCTCTTTGCGGCAGACCTGGTTCGCTCCTTCCTCTCCCCCAACATGGGGCCGGGGATTACTTCACTCTGATCTGTCCCAGGATCTCCCCTATGGGAGCCGATATGGAAAGCTCCGCTCCCACTTCCCTGGCTGTGGCGCTTTTATTAATGACCACCAGATGCCTGCCGCGGAAATGATCAATAAACCCGGCCGCCGGGTACACCACAAGGGATGTGCCCCCGATGATGAGCGTGTCCGCCTCCGCAATGGCACGGACGCTCTTTTCTATTGTCATGGAGTCCAGACTCTCCTCATAGAGGACCACGTCCGGCTTGATGACGCCTCCGCACTCGCACCTGGGAATGCCCGGGGCCGCCTTCACATAAGCCGCATCGTAGAACCGGCCGCACTTCTGGCAGTAGTTCCTGTGGATGCTGCCGTGAAGCTCATACACCTTCTTACTTCCCGCCTTCTGATGGAGTCCGTCGATATTCTGGGTGATGACCGCTGTGAGGCGCCCTGCCTCCTCCAGCTCGGCCAGCTTCCTGTGAGCCGCATTTGGCT
Organism: Lachnoclostridium phocaeense; assembly: GCF_959599685.1. Taxonomy (NCBI): domain Bacteria; kingdom Bacillati; phylum Bacillota; class Clostridia; order Lachnospirales; family Lachnospiraceae; genus Lachnoclostridium; species Lachnoclostridium phocaeense. The sequence continues at coordinate 78,483 of NZ_CAUGIN010000014.1, read as the reverse complement.
CCGCCTCCAGACACATCATCTTTTCTTTATAGAATTCATAGAAAACATCCGGGTGGGCTTTAAAGAAGCTGTGGCTCACCACCTGCTCCGGCGCATATTTGTAGTGCTGATGGTAAATGCCGTCCGCACTCCGGAAGTCCGGTATCCCGCTCTCCGTGGAGACGCCGGCCCCTCCGAAAAAGACGATCCGCCGGCTGTCGTCTATGATCTCCTGCAGTTTTCTTACTTCCTCCTGGTACATACTGTCACCTTCTTAAAACTGAAATAAATTTAATCCGATCTCCTCGCTGTAGCGCCGGTCCACCACGCCCGGTATCACCGTGATGACCATCTCACAGGTGGCGCTGACCACCGCCCGGTTCAGATGTCCCCCAAAGACTTCCCCCTTTTCATTTCCGGCGCTTATATGCAGATGCGCGTAAAATTCCCCGTCCATGGTGCTGATGGTGCCTGTCAGTGACACGATCTCAAAGCTGCCCTCAAATTCATTGGCCAGGTAGTTCTTTTCCTCCGTCTTAAAAACACCTGCTGTAAACTGGCTGATGGCTCCAAGCGCCTGGATGGAGGCCAGCTTTATCTCCTCTTTCAGAGCAATCTCTTTTACCTGGTCCAGAATTTCCTCTCCCTTGTCAATTCTTGCAACAATCGTATTGTCAAATCTCCTGTATTCCACAGTGAGCCCTCCTTTCACTACATTCATTGTATCATGCAAAAAGGAGAAAGAGTACCCCTCGATACTCTTTCTCCCGCTGTGTTCCTCTATCTTACTTTCTGACTGTACCCTTTGAAAAATTCGGACAGTCCTTCCAGTGTCTTTACAAGAACAGGGATCTCATCCTCCGTCAGCTTGTCCAGGATCGCCTGGGTCATCTGCCGGTGATAGTCCTCGTGGTGATGGAAGGCTTTGATCCCCTTCTCTGTCAGTCTGACGTAGACCACCCGCCGGTCCTTCTCGCTGCGGCGGCGCTCCACGTAGGCTTTGTTCACAAGGCTGTTCATGGCTGTCGTAAGAGAGCCCACGGTGATATTCAGTTTTCTGGCGATGGAGGACATATTGTTCCCCTCGCCCAGGCCGATGGCCTCAATGACGTGCATATCATTGTTTGTCAGATCTTTAAATTCCTCTGTGATGATGGCCTTCTCCTCCAGTTCCCATATCTCGTGGAACAGATTGACGAGAATATCGTTGATGGCCCTGTATGCATCCTCCATGAACGTTTTCCTTTCTATGATCTTACAGAAGTGACTCTATGACTTCCCTCACTGTCTCTATCCGGTCTGCCTTCCAGGCGTTGGCGCCGCAGAAGAGAAGGGCGTCCTCCACCTCTCCTTTGGCCGCACATACAAGGGCGTCTGTAATGCAGTAGGGGATTTTTGCCGGATTGCAGGTGTGAAGACATTTGTGACAGGGACTGTGGGGGATCTGCTCCCCTCCCATGACCCGCTCCATAAAGCGGTTCCGGATGGCCCGCCCCGGCATGCCCACCGGGCTCTTCACGATCACGATGTCCTCTTTCCCGGCACGGATGTATGCCTCCTTGTACCGGATGTCCGCATCGCATTCCTCTGTGGTGACAAAACGGCTGGCCACCTGGATGGCGTCCGCCCCCAGCGAGAAAGCTTTCTGTGCCTTCTCCCGGTTGTCGATGCCCCCTGCCAGAGCCACCGGGATCCTCCGCCCGTATTTCTCCTCAAAGGAGCGGACCGTCTGAAGGATGGCCCTTATCTCCTCCTCGTAAGCGGGAGAAATGTCCGCCTGCCCAGGCGCCGCAAACTGTTCCAACTGTTCCCCGGTGAAGCCCAGGTGTCCCCCTGCAAGAGGGCCTTCCACAACGAGAAGGTCCGGCAGCCTCCTGTACTTTCTATCCCAGTACCGAAGGATCACACGGGCCGCTTTCTCTGTAGAGACAATGGGCGCCAGCGCAGGCTCTGTCTCCCTTCCAGCTTCCCGGGCCGCCTCCGACACATCCCTGGGCAGGTCCATGGGAAGTCCGGCACCGGAAATGATGATGTCCGCTCCCGCCTTCACGGCAGCCCTCACGTACTCCTCATAGCACCTGCTGGCCACCATGATGTTAAAGCCGATGACCCCCTCCGGAGAGAGGGACCTTGCCCTGTCAAATTCCTTTTTCAAAGCCCGCAGATTGGCCCCCAGGGAGTCCCGGTCAAAATCCGGTTCCCGGAATCCTATCTGGGCAGTGGAGATAATGCCCACGCCTCCCTCGCCGGCCACGGCTCCTGCCAGGCGGCCCAGACTGATGCCCACGCCCATACCGCCCTGGATCAGAGGAAGCCTGGCCTCCCTGGTTCCCAGTTTCAAAGGTTTTATTTCCATATAAATCTCCTACATCCGTCGGAAACGCTCGTACCGCCTCTGGGTCAGCTCTTCTGCCGACATGCTTTCATATGTTTCAAGGAAGCGGTCCATGCCCTCCGAGAGCCTGTCTGTCACTTCCTCCAGGTTCAGCACTGTATAGTGGGCAGGTTCCGGAATGACCTTCTCCACAATGCCCGCCTTATAAAGATCCCTGGCTGTCAGCTTCATAACCTCTGCCGCCTCTTTTGCCTTTGTGCTGTCCTTCCACAGGATGCTGGCAAATCCTTCCGGGGAGAGGATGGAATACACGGAATTCTCCAGCATCCACACCTCGTCCGCAGTAGCCATGGCAAGGGCTCCTCCGCTGCCTCCCTCTCCGATGATGACAGAGAGCACCGGCACCTTCAGTCCCGACATCTCATAGATGTTTCTGGCAATGGCCTCTCCCTGGCCTCTCTCCTCAGCTTCCAGGCCGCAGAAAGCTCCCGGGGTGTCCACAAAACAGATCACCGGGCGGCCGAATTTCTCCGCCTGCTTCATCAGCCGCAGCGCCTTGCGGTATCCGTCCGGAGAAGGCATGCCGAAGTTGCGCTCAATGTTTTCCTTTGTGCTGGTTCCTTTGGCCTGGGCAATGACAGTCACCGGACGGCCGTGAAATCTGGCAATACCGCCTATGATGGCTTTGTCATCTGCAAAATACCGATCGCCGTGGAACTCCATAAAATCTGTAAAGAGCGACTGGATGTAGTCAGATCCTACCGGCCGGTCCTTCATGCGGGAAATCTGGACTCTCTCCCAGGCGGATAGCCCGCCCTCTTTGTCGGGAGCAGGTGCCTCCATCCTCTTCTCCGGACAGGGAGCGGTCCGCTCCCTGCGGGGCCTGTCTGCCTTCTGGTGCATCTGCAGGATCTCGGAGAGGACCGTCTTCTGCTCCTCCCTCGCCACGATGCGGTCGATGAAGCCGTGCTCCAGCAGGAACTCGGACCTCTGGAAGCCCTTTGGCAGCTTCTGACCGATAGTCTGCTCAATGACCCGTGGACCGGCAAAACCGATGAGGGCCTTGGGCTCTGCCAAAATGACATCGCCCAGCATGGCAAAGCTGGCCGTAACCCCTCCGGTAGTAGGGTCCGTCAGGACGGAGATATAGAGAAGCCCCGCATCACTATGCCGCTTCAGGGCCGCAGCTGTCTTGGCCATCTGCATGAGGGAGATAATGCCCTCCTGCATCCTGGCGCCCCCGGAGCAGGCAAAGAGGATGACCGGAAGCCTTTCCTTTGTGGCCCGCTCCACAGCCCGGGCTATCTTCTCTCCCACGACCTCTCCCATACTGGACATGAGGAACCGGCCGTCACAGACGCCTATCACTGTCTCCAGACCGTTGATCTCCGCCTTTCCTGTCACAACCGCTTCGGTAAGCTTTGTCTTCTCCTGCACGGCTGCCAGCTTCTCCGGATAGCCTTTATAGTCCATGGGATTTCCGCCCACAAGCTCCTTGTCCCACTCCTCAAATGTACCGTCGTCGGTGATCATCTCAATGCGTCTGTAGGCGTGGACACGGAAATAGCCGCCGCACTTCGGGCAGATATAGTAGCCTCTCTTTACGTCCTCGGCAATGATGGCGCTGCCGCATTTGTTGCACTTGCGCAGCAGGCCCTCCGGCACCTCCGGCCGCCTCTCCCGCAGGGAGATGTATCCCTTTCTCCCCGAGACAGCTCTTGTCTTTTTAAACATATTTTCTAACTTCATTTTTACGCTTCTTTCCGGGCTCTTTCAAGCTCTTCGATGAATTCGATGTCTATGTTTCCGGCAATGTAGTCCGGGTTTTCCAGTATCCCGTACTGGTAGTCCACGTTGGTGTCAATGCCCTCAATGATGACTTCTCCCAGGGCGCTTCTCATCTTGCGGATGGCCTCGTCCCTGTTCTTAGCCCACACGATCAGCTTGGCGATCATGGAGTCATAGTAGGGGGGTATGGTGTAGCCGCTGTAGATGGCGGAGTCGATCCGGATCCCCTTGCCTCCCGGCAGATACATGTCGGTGATGGTTCCCGGTGAAGGCCGGAAGCCTTTCTCCGGGTTCTCCGCATTGATCCTGCACTCAATGGCATGGCCGGTAAGATGCACATCCTCCTGCCGGTAGGAGAGCTCCCTTCCGGAGGCGATGCGGATCTGCTCCTTGATAAGGTCGATGCCTGTCACCCACTCGGTCACCGGGTGCTCCACCTGGATACGGGTGTTCATCTCCATAAAGTAGAAGTTCCCGTTCTTCTCCAGAAGGAACTCAATGGTCCCCGCATTCACATACCCGGCTGCCTTCGCCGCCTTCACGGCAGCCTCCCCCATTTTCCGGCGGAGCTCCTCTGAGATAGCCACGGAAGGGGACTCCTCGATCATCTTCTGGTGGTTCCTCTGGATGGAACAGTCCCTCTCTCCCAGGTGGATCACATGGCCATGGCTGTCCGCCAGGATCTGGAACTCGATATGGCGGGGATGCTGTACAAAGTGCTCGATGTACATGGTATTGTCGCCGAACGCCATCTGCGTCTCTTTCTGGGCTGTCTGGAAGCTGCTCTCAAACTCCTCCGGCGTCTGCGCCACGCGCATGCCTTTCCCGCCGCCTCCAAGAGCCGCCTTCACGATCACCGGGTAGCCAATCTCCTCCGCGATCTTCGCTCCCTCTTTTGCGTCGTACACAGGCTCTTTGCTGCCCGGGATCACCGGTACTCCGGCAGCCACCATGGTGTTTCTTGCCTCCTGCTTGTTTCCCAGCCGGGCAATGACGTCCGATCCGGGGCCTATAAAGGTGATGTTGCACTGCTCGCACAGCTCCGCAAACCGGCTGTTCTCAGAGAGAAAACCAAATCCCGGATGGATGGCATCGGCGCCGGAAATGATGGTGGCGCTGATGATCCGGTCCATGCTCAGATAGCTCTCCGTGGAGGGCGCCGGACCGATGCAGATGGCCTCGTCCGCAAGCTGTGTGTGGAGGGCCTCCCTGTCTGCCTCCGAGTAGACGGCCACGGTCTCAATCCCCATCTCCCGGCAGGCCCGGATAATGCGGACCGCGATCTCGCCCCGGTTGGCGATCAGTACTTTTTTGATCATCTGGCTCATTTCTCTTTCATCCTCCCGTCAGTCTATCCTACCATAAAGGTCAGTTCCGCGCTGACTACCACCTTGCCGTCCACGCTGGCAGTGGCCTCTCCGATCCCCATAGGCCCTTTGGCCTTGATGATCTTTGTCTCCAGCTTTACTTTATCTCCCGGCACGATCTTTCCTTTAAACTTGCATTTATTGATGCCGCCGAAGTAGGCGATCTTTCCTTTGTTCTCCTCTTTGCTCAGGATGGCCACAGCCCCTACCTGGGCCAGTGCCTCCACCGTCAGCACACCGGGCATTACCGGCTCCTGGGGAAAATGTCCCTTGAAGAAATCTTCCCTGTATGTGACGCATTTATAACCTACCGCAAACTGTCCCGGCTCATAGTCCTCGATGTAGTCCACAAGGAGGAAGGGATGGCGGTGGGGAATGATCTCCTTGATCTGGTTGATATCCAAATGGTTCATGCTCTTTGTCTCCTTCCTGTATTTCCTATGAAAGGCGGAACAGAGGCTGTCCGTACTCCACGGCCTGGCCGTTTTCCACGTAGATCTCCTCCACTGTCCCGTCAAAGTCGCTCTCGATCTCGTTCATCAGCTTCATGGCTTCCACGATGGCCATGACCTGGCCTTTTTTCACCGTGTCTCCCACAGACACGTAAGGATCCGCATCCTCTGCCGGAGCTGCGTAGAATGTTCCCACCAGGGGGCTCTTCACGATCTTGCCGGAGGGCTCTGCAGATGTCTTCTCTTCTGCTGCCTTGTCAGCCTGTGCAGCCGCTGCGGGAGCTGCTGCCTGCACGGCCGGAACCGCCACAGTACTCTCAGCCGCCTGCAGGGCTGTGACGATGGTCTCTTTTTCTTTTGTCAGATGGAGCTTTACGCCCTTTTCTTCGTATTTCAGTCCGGTCAGCTCTGAGTCGGAGACTGCCTGGATGAGTTTTAACAGGTTCTCAAATTCCATGATCTCGCACCTCTTTTTATTCTTCGTATTTCTTGATCAGCACGGTTGCGTTGTGTCCGCCAAAGCCAAGAGAGTTGGTCATGGCGTAGTGGATCTCCTTCTCCACCGGAGCGCCTACCGCATAGTTCAGGTCACAGTCCTCGTCTGTCTCCACGGTTCCCATGGTCTGGTGGATAAATCCTTCCTCCACGGATTTCACAAGAGTGATGAACTCCACACCGCCGGCTGCACCTAAAAGATGGCCGATCATGGATTTTGTGGAGTTGATGACCACGTCTTTCGCCGCCTCGCCAAAGGCCTTCTTGATGGCTCTTGTCTCGAAGAGGTCATTGTGGTGTGTACTTGTGCCGTGGGCATTGATGTACTCTACCTGGGAAGGTGAAACTTCCGCCTCCTCCATGGCAAGCTCCATGGCCTTGGCAGCACCTGCGCCGTCCTCTGCCGGTGAAGTGATGTGGTAAGCGTCTCCTGTGGCGCCGTATCCCACGACCTCCGCGTAGATCTTTGCTCCTCTTGCCTTGGCGTGCTCCAGCTCCTCCAGAACTACCACGCCTGCTCCTTCACCCATGACAAAACCGTCTCTGTCTTTGTCAAAGGGGCGGGATGCCGTGGCCGGATCCGGGTTGGTGGAAAGGGCGGTGAGGGCGGTAAATCCTGCCACTCCTGTGGGGCAGATGGCGCTCTCTGTTCCCCCTGCCAGCATAATGTCCGCGTCACCATACTGGATAGCCCGGAAGGCGTCTCCGATACAGTGGGTTCCTGTGGCACAGGCTGTCACCACATTGGAGCATTTTCCCCGCAGGCCAAGCTGGATGGAAACATTTCCTGCCGCCATGTTGCAGATCATGAGGGGCACCATCAGCGGGTTTACCTTGCCCGGGCCTTTTGTCTTGATCTTCTCGTAGCTGGACTCCACCTGCTGCAGGCTTCCGATACCGGAGCCGATGATGACGCCGGCCCGGAAGGAGTCCTCTTTCTCCATGTCAATGCCTGCGTCGTCGAAAGCTTCCTTTGCAGCCGCCACAGCGTACTGTGAGAAAGCCTCCATCCTTCTTGCAGCCTTGAAATCCATCCGGTCTTTTGCCACAAAATCTTTTACTTCTGCCGCCAGTTTTACTTTATATTCAGTGGTATCAAACTTCGTGATAGGCGCGATGCCCACCTTTCCTTCCTTTACTCCCGCCCAGAACTCGGGAACTGTATTTCCCAGGGGGGTGATGGCCCCAAGCCCTGTCACAACTACTCTTCTCTTCATCATATCGCCATTCCTCCGTCTACCTGGATCACCTGTCCTGTAATATAGCCTGCATCGTCAGAAGCCAGGAAGGCCGCTGTCTTTGCGATATCCTCCGGCTTTCCAAATCTTCCAAGAGGGATCTGGGCCACAGACGCCTCTTTCACTGCGTCGGAGAGAACCTCCGTCATCTCTGTCTCGATAAATCCGGGAGCAATGGCGTTCACCGTGATGCCCCTGGAAGCCAGCTCTCTTGCCACGGCTTTTGTAAGGCCGATAACACCCGCCTTGGAGGAGGCGTAATTGGCCTGTCCCGCATTGCCTGCAATGCCCACAACAGAGGACATATTGATGATGCGGCCGCTTCTCTGCTTCAGCATCTGTCTGGACGCGAAGCGGATGGTGTTGAAAGTGCCCTTAAGGTTGGTCTCGATGACGCTGTCAAAGTCCGCCTCAGACATCTTCATCAGAAGTCCGTCTCTTGTGATGCCCGCATTGTTGACAAGAATATCCAGTCTTCCGTATGTTTTGATGACATCCTGGATAAATGCCTGGCATTTTTCAAAATCAGATACATTGCACTGATAGACTTCCGCTTTTCCTCCGGCTGCCTCGATCTCTTTTTTCACTTCCTCCGCCCGGTCCTTTGAACCGTTGTAGTTGACTACCACGAAGGCTCCCCGGGAAGCCAGTTCCAGGGCGATGGCCCTTCCGATCCCGCGGGAAGCTCCTGTTACTACTGCAATCTTTCCATCTAACATTTTCTCGTACAGGACGGTTAACCGCCCCTGCCTCCTTTTTGCTTTTCGACTTTATTTCAGACTTTCCGCCACTTTCTCCACATCGGCCCATGTGCCTACGTTGTAAACCGTCACATCGCGGCTGATCTTTCTCATGAAACCGGCAAGGGTCCTGCCCGGCCCGATCTCAATGAAGGTGTCCACGCCGTCCGCGATGAGATTTTCCATGCTCTGCTGCCAGCGCACGGAGGAGCTTACCTGCTCTGCCAGAAGCTCTTTTGTCTGGCTGATGTCTGTCACCTGCTGCGCTGTCACGTTTGTCACATAAGGCACGTCAAGAGGGGACAGCTCCACGCTTTCCAGCACCTGCGCCAGCTCCTCCCCGGCCTTCTTCAGCATGGGGGAGTGGAAAGGTCCGCTGACATTCAGCATGACCGCTCTTTTTGCTCCGGCTTCTTTCAGCTTTTCTGCCGCAGCCTCCACTGCCTTTGTCTCCCCGGTAATGACGATCTGCCCCGGGCAGTTGTAGTTGGCAACAGACACGCCCTCCATGTCGTCAGTGACTGCCTCGATCTCTTCGCCGGTCATGCCCATGATGGCGCACATGGCACCCTCCCCTGCTGGAACCGTGTTCTGCATGAGAAGGCCTCTTTTTCTCACAAGGCGGATGGCATCCTCGTCCTTCATGCCGCCTGCCGCCGCAATGGCACAGTACTCGCCAAGACTTAAGCCTGCTGTCACATCCGGGCGGATCCCCGCCTCGACAAGCGGCTTTGTCATGGCCAGGCAGGTGGTCACAAGGGCTGCCTGTGTGTACTCTGTAAGGTCCAATTTATCGTTCTCATGAAAGCACAGGTCTTTCATGTCAATGTCCATGTTATCTTTCAGCACCTCTGAAGCCATGTCGTACACAGCCTGCGCGGAAGCGCTGTTCTCGTAGAAATCCTGGCCCATGCCGCATTTCTGCGCGCCCTGGCCGGGATAAATAAATGCAATCTTACTCATAAAAGCCCGCTCCTTTGATCAGTGCATCTGTCTCGCTTACCAGCTTGTCGATCAGCTCCCTGCAGGACATTCTCTCTTTCACCATGCCGGCGATCTGTCCTGCCATGACGCTTCCGTTTTTCACGTCGCCCTCCACAACTGCCTTGCGAAGACCGCCCAGTGTCAGAAGCTCCAGCTCCTCAAAGCCTGCGCCTTTATTTTCCAGCTCCAGATATTTCTTTGTCATGTCGTTTCTCAGCGCGCGCACCGGATGTCCTGTGGTGCGGCCTGTGACACGGGAGTCGATATCTTTTGCCTTGATGATGCGTTCTTTGTAATTTTCATGTACCTGGGACTCATCTGTGACAACAAAGTGTGTGCCCATCTGCACGCCCTTTGCGCCCAGCATGAACGCTGCGGCAATGCCTCTTCCGTCAGCGATACCGCCTGCGGCGATGACCGGAATGTTTACCGCATCCACCACCTGGGGTACCAGGACCATGGTCGTATTTTCTCCGATGTGTCCGCCGGCTTCTGTACCTTCTGCGACAACCGCGTCAGCGCCACAGCGCTCCATACGTTTTGCAAGTGCAACGGAGGCGACAACAGGGATGACTTTTACGCCTGCTTCCTTCCACATCTTCATGTATTTCTCCGGGCTTCCGGCTCCGGTGGTGACCACCTTCACACCTTCTTCCACGATCACCTTCGCAACGTCGTCCGCGTACGGGCTCATCAGCATGATGTTGACGCCGAAAGGCTTATCTGTCAGTTTTTTTGCTTCTCTGATCTGTTCGCGCACCCAGTCTGCCGGAGCGCTTGCTGCTCCTATCAGCCCAAGCCCACCGGCATTTGATACGCCGGCTGCCAAGTGATATTCAGCGACCCAGGCCATACCGCCCTGGATAATCGGATATTCAATTCCCAGTAATTCCGTTACTTCTGTTTTCATATTGACAACCTCTTTTTCTTTTTTCGTCTTTTTATTCTGATGAAATATATACTGCTTATCTGATCTATTTGTGGGACTCGATGTAGGAAATCACGTCGCCTACTGTAGCGATCTGCTCCAGATCCTCTGTGGGGATCTCCACGTCGTACTCTTCCTCCAGAGCCATTACAAGCTCAAACAGGTCCAGAGAGTCAGCGCCAAGATCATCCTTGAAGGAAGTCTCCTCTGTGATCGTTCCCGCATCTACTCCTAATGATTCTGCTACCATTTCTTTGATCTTTTCCAGCATTGTCTTGTTCTCCTTTTCTTTTACCTTTTTACTTTGATTTTATCTATGCCATCGCCGCGCTTTTGCGGCGCTGCATGCTTATTTTGTCCAGTCTATGACTGCCGCTCCCCAGGAGAGTCCCGCTCCAAATCCGGCGATCACGATTCTCTGCCCCTTCTTCAGCCTTCCATCCCGGTTCAGCTCATCCAGCAGGATAGGGATGCTGGCAGAAGACGTATTACCGTACTCCTGCAGGTTCATGGGGAATTTTTCGATGGGTTCCTCCATCCGCTTTGCCACGGACTCCACGATCCTTCTGTTGGCCTGGTGGAGTACATACAGGTCGATATCCTCCTTTGTAAGGCCGTTTTTCTCAAGGACCTCGCCGATCACTTCCGGCACCTTCTTCACAGCAAATTTGAACACGCCACGGCCGTCCATCTGCATAAGCATCTCCTCCTCCGGGATGCTCTCCCAGTTCCGGTTGTAGCGGCTGGTACATGTCAGGGCCTCGCCCTTGGCTCCCTCCGAGTGGGTCACCGGATAGTAGAAGGTTCCCTCCCCGGCTTTCACCACCGCGGCGCCGGCGCCGTCTCCAAAGAGGATACATGTGCCTCTGTCCTTCCAGTTTGTCAGATTGGACAGGCTCTCGCTCCCGATCACAAGGATGGTGCTGTACATGCCGGAGGCCAGATAGGCCAGAGCGGAGCTGTAGCCCAGCACAAAGCCGGTGCAGGCCGCGCTCATGTCGTAGCAGGTGGCGTTCACAGCGCCAATCTCTTTTTGCACCTCGCAGGCCGCGCAGGGCAGGATCACGTTGGAGGAGATGGTGGACACAAGGATCAGATCCACTTCCTCCGGAGCAGTGCCGCTGTTCTCCAGCGCTTTTCTGGCTGCATCGGCGGCCATGGACACGGTCGTCTCCTCAGTGATGATGTGGCGCCGTACCACTCCGGTTCTCTCCTGGATCCACTCGTCGCTGGTCTCCACAAGCTGGGCAATATCATTGTTATCCATCGTATGTACAGGCACACTTGAGCCTGTACCGCATATCACTCCGGTCATGTTCTTTGCTTCCTCGTTTCTTTATTTCTATTATTATTTCGATGCTTCAAATATTTTTAGTCTGAAATATTTTGACTTTCAAAGTATATAGCAGCACATGGCTTCTGTCAAGAGTTTTGTGCTATTTCTTTGCCTTCACAAAAAGCATCATGGGTCGGCGCATCTCGTCTTTCATGCCCGGCAGATCCAGCATGGCCGGGTCCGGATACGCCTCCTCCACCGCCGTCAGAGTGAAGCTGCACTTCAGAAGTCCGCCCAGGATCTGGGTCAGCGTGTGGTGCTGCTTCACCACCTTTTCCCCCAGAAAAACCGTCTCCCGCCTGCCGGGATAAAAGTAATCATCCACCGGCCAGTACAGCGCGTTTCCCTCTTCATCCCGGATCCACTCCTCCATGACACTGCCGGTAAATACAGGGTGCTCAATATTCATAAGGAAGTCGCCTCCCTTTTTCAGTGTCCGATATACCTTCCTGTATATGCCATTCAGATCTTCTACATAGTGGAGCACCAGGTTGGACACCACAAGGTCAAAGGTCTCTTCCGGATACTCGTAGTCCTCCAGGGCACAGACCCTGTAAGTGATCCTGCCGTCTGCATTTCGCTTCCCGGCCTCCCCGATCATGCGGCTGCTCTGGTCTATGGCCGTCACCGCCCCGGCGCCATTTTCCGCTGCATATTTACTGTGCCAGCCGTATCCGCATCCCAGGTCCAGCACATGCTTTCCTTCCATGTCCGGGAATAGCCGCCCCATCTGATGCCACTCCCCGGCTCCCTCAAGCCCTTTCCGGCTTCTGTCCATCTGTGCGTAGGCATCAAAGAACATCGGATCATCATATATATTTCCCATAACTTTTTCCTCCGTCTTCTTCTCCCTTCACGGGAAAATGTCTCCATGGCAACGATAGCAGAAGTTGCGGCCCTTTACAACCCGGTTTCCACAGAAGACTTTTTGCCGAACGGATATACTTGAAAAATAATCGAAATAATAGTATAAATATAGGGTCTGTCAAATATGGAAGTAGTAAAGAAACTCACCGCGCTGCCGGATGCGGCGCACCATAATAAGAAAGGATTTTTGATTTATATGAATAAAAAACAGAACAGCAAAATGTCACCTGTACAGTTTCTATTCCGCATTATCCAGGGAGCTCTGATCGGACTTGGAGCCGTCCTCCCGGGCATCTCCGGAGGCGTCCTGTGCGTGGTCTTCGGCATCTATAAACCCATCATGGAGCTTTTGTCCAGTCCGGTCAGGAACTTTAAGACCCATGTTCCAAAGCTGATCCCGGTACTTATCGGAGTCGCCATTGGTTTCCTGGGTGTGGCCAATATCCTGTCCTTTTTCTTAAACAGATACCCGGATCCTTCCGTCTGCCTCTTTATCGGTCTGATCGCGGGCATGCTCCCCTCTCTCTTCCGGGAGGCGGGCGAACAGGGGCGCAGCAAAGGTTCCTGGATCTCTCTTGTCGTCTGCATGTGCGTGATCTTTGCCCTGCTTATGGGCCTGCAGATGAACTCCATAGAAGTAACTCCGGGCTTCGTCTGGTATCTGTTCTGCGGCTTCTGCCTGGCTCTGAGCATTATTGCTCCCGGCATGAGCTTTTCCACCCTGCTGATGCCTCTGGGGCTTTACACACCCTTTGTGGACGGCATCGGACACTTTGACATGAATGTCCTTGTACCAGGAGGCATCGGAGCAGTCGTCACAGTCATCCTGCTGGCCAAAGCCGTCAACACATTGTTTGAAAATTACTACTCTCTTGCCTTCCACGGCATTATCGGCATTGTCATCGCGGCCACGGTCATGATCATCCCTGTGTCCAGCTTTGCCACACCGGGTTCCGCCATTGTCAACATCATCTGCATTGTGGCAGGCGTGGTGATTGCGCTGGCGTTGGATAAGTTCAACAGCGGTGTGAAAACCGAATAAAAAACTCTGTACAGTAAGACAGAGGCAGCGCCCCCCTTCCGGGAGAACGCCGCCTCTGCTTTTTTATCCGGACACTGTCCGCTTATCTTTAATCCGTCTGTATGATCCGCTCCGCGATCTCCACGCCCGTGATGCTGGCTGCCACGCCGCCTGCCCCGGTCTCCCGCAGAGTCACATCCATCTTGTCGCCTACTTCCCGCATGGCGTCGATAACCTGATCCACGGGGATCCGGCTTGTGATGCCTGCCAGAGCCATATCAGCCGCAGCCAGGGCATTGACAGCCCCGCCTACATTTCTCTTGACGCAGGGCACCTCTACCAGGCCCGCCACCGGATCACACACAAGGCCCATCAGATTCTTCAGAGCCATAGCCGCTGCATGGCCCATGGTCTCCGCATCCGCCCCTTTTACATGGCAGATGGCCGCCGCCGCCATGGCGGAACCTGAACCGATCTCTGCCTGGCATCCGCCCGCGGCACCGGCAAGGAACGCCCGGTTAGCAATGACCTGTCCCACACCAGCCGCCACGTACATGGCTTCCACCATCTTCTCCTCCGGCACTTCATGCTCCTTGAAATAAGGAATGAGCACAGCCGGGAGAACACCGCAGGCCCCGGCCGTGGGTGCCGCAATGATACGCTTCATGCAGGCGTTGTTGCAGCCCATCTTCAGAGCCACTGTCATAACCTTTGCCATAAAATCCCCGCAAAGAGTATCCCCTTTTTTCTGATACTCTTCCATCAGGCCGCCTTCTTTCCCCACAAGGCCGCTTCTGGAAACGCGGTCCGGCTCATATGTGTCCACGTTCTCACACATGATCCGCCACATGCGGGTCATCTCTTTCCAGGAACTCTCCTCAGACACATCCCTCTCATTGCAGTCTTCGATCTGCACAGCCTTCCAAAACTCAATACCGTCTTTTTTACATCTTTCCTTGATTGCATCTATTGATCCATATGACATATCTTTGCGCCCCTCCTATTCTTCTTCTGCTCCGCTCACATTGAGGAACGTAACTTTAATGATTCCATCCAGATTCTCCAGCCATGATATGGCGCTGTCCGGGATAATCTGATCCGTCTCAATGACCATGACCGCATAGCCGCCCCGCTTGTCCCGGAAAAGCTGCATGGTGGCAATATTGATGTTCTTCTGACTTAAGATATTTGCCACCTGGGCCACATGCCCCGGCTGATCCTGGTTATGGACGATCAGCGTATTACTCTCTGCATTGAAATTCACATCAATGCCATCCAGCTTGCTCACCACGATACGTCCGCCTCCTATGGAGCAGGCCTGGATGTCAAGGCTGGCATCTCCCGCCTCCAGAATCATCTGCACAGTATTCGGATGAGCGCCGCGGATCTCTTTCTTCTGGATCGTGAAATCACATTTCTCCTTTTTCGCGATCTTAAAACTGTCCGGTATACGCATGTCATCCGGCTTCATCCCCAGAAGTCCTGCCACAATCGCCCGGTCTGTTCCATGCCCTTCACCTGTCGCTGCAAAGGATCCATGCAGGTAGATCCTGGCCTTCTCCGGCTGTCTGCCAAGAAGCTGTCTGCCGATAAGGCCGATACGCACTGCCCCAGCCGTATGGGAACTGGATGGCCCTACCATTACAGGACCTAAAATGTCGAAAATACTTGCCATACTGGTTACCTTTCCTTTCTTCCTTTTTTGTTTGTCTCAGTGTTACTCACTTCATGTTTGTGGTATAAAAACCGTTCTGTAGTTATTATACCATACACATCCACAGGACACCTCAGAAAAAATTTTAAATTTTTCAAAAAAATGTTTGCAATTCTCAGCGGGATATGATAATATACTTTTTGTCGAGCGGAGATGGCGGAATGGCAGACGCGCTAGATTCAGGTTCTAGTGGGAGCAATCCTGTGAGGGTTCAAGTCCCTTTCTCCGCATGGTTTAAGAGAAGCGGAAATCCTTTATTTTTCAAGGGTTTCCGTTCTTTTTTTGTTGCCTTTACACCGGCAAGATTTGATTACCTTTTTGTTCTCCTTTTTCGAAGCAAAAGAGAGAATATTATCCTTTCCAGTAATTCTATATAAAAAACCAGCGACTTTTTCAAGCAACTGGTCTCTTAATCTTTTACAATACGTAATAATAAAGCCTTACTGTCTACAAGCATATGCAGGACTCTCAATATGTATACTGTCATTTTTGTCTCATCCACTATATAAAAAATTTTATAATTTTTGTAATAATGCTTCCTAACTTCCAGATTAGCTAAATCCTCATCTTCATCAAACATGTGTCTTTGAGGATTAATCGACAAGCTTCCTATTTCTTTTCTAAGTCCTTTTAACAGGCTTCTGGCTGTCTTCGGAGATTTTTTCTCATATGCAATATACTCTGCATTTCTGATAATATCCTCCTCGGCTAACGGTTCAATGATAATTCGATATTTATACATTCTGGTACTTTTTCTCCAATTCATCAAAGAATTCGTTAAAGTCTCTTCCTTTTCCCGCTCTAACATCTTCCAGGCTGTCTAAAACCATCTGCCGAACAGTTCTCTGATTTTCTTCCAATTCTTTTTCATAGGCTAACATTTCTGCTGATGTCATATTAACAACTCCTTCCACAAGAAAAGTTGATTGCTTCCGTAATTTCATTATATCCGATTACTCCATATAATTCTATTATTATATCCCTTAATTTTTCCCAAATATATTGATTGCTTACCTTCAAAAACGATGTGCAGTATTCTTCTTTTCCACTATCTACAGGCTGCTGAAAGGATTTAGGTTTTCCCGGTACATCCTTCTATTTCATAGCCCATCTCCCCTCCCACATGGTATAATGAAAACAGAATACAGAGAAAGGAGGCCGCCTATATGGGGATCTGGAACGCAAAGTAACAGCAGGGTGTACCTTTGTTGCTGCGCCTTGCTGGTCAGTCGGACAAATACAATGATCAGGAGGCCGAAAATATGTCTTATTTTACTTTTCATTCAAAAAAGATTTTTTATAAGGAAACCGGGCACGGAAAGCCCCTTGTCATGCTGCACGGCGACACCGCTTCCTCTGTCATGTTCGAGTTTCTGTTACCACTGTACCAGGAGCATTTCCGGGTGATCCTGCTGGATTTTCTCGGAAACGGACAGTCAGACAGAGTCAGCCATTTTCCCGCAGATCTCTGGAGTTCGCAGGCCGAGCAGGTCATTGCGCTTATTGAGCATATGCATATCGGAAAAGTAAATATTCTTGGCACAAGCGGCGGGGCCTGGATAGCAGTCAACACTGCTCTGAAGCGCCCCGATCTGACAGAAAAAGTGATCGCCGACAGCTTTGACGGCAGGACACTGCACGAAACATTCGCAGAAGACCTGTTAAAAGAGCGCAGAGCCGCCATGCAGGATCCTTCTGCCAGGCAGTTTTACCAATGGTGCCAGGGCGAGGACTGGGAAAGCAGAGAGGACTCTATGTGCCGCAGGAATATGGAAGAGGAGTACCTTGAGATGAGCCGTCTCGTGCAGGACGGTTCCATCCACATGTTTCAGACAGGCGGGCACCCTTCCATCTTGACAAACGCAGAGCTTTCCGCCAGAGTCATAACTGAATTTATCTACGGATAACCTGGTTTCTGACACTGCCAGGTACAGGTGAACGCAAAGCGCCGCCTCATCCTCGTATTCCGAAGATGAAGCGGCGCTTTGTTCCTTTTATCTGTTGTGATATTTTATATTCTCTCCTCTGTCTGAGCGTCAAACAGATGGATCTTGTCCTTTCGGAAGTTGAAGTGCACTCTGTCTCCTTTGCGGATGGGAGTGTCTGCCGCTGTTCTGACTGCCACAGTTCCCCCATCGTGATCGAAATACAGATATGTCTCCGAGCCCAGCATCTCATAGACACGGACCTTGCTTTCTACTCCCTCGTCCGCGATCAGCATATCCTCCGGGCGCACGCCGATAATGACGTCCTTCCCAAGCTCGCTTTTTTTCTTTACCCGGTCAGCCATGTCCGGGGGCAGCTCGATCTGCATACCCGCTGTGCTGACATAGACCTTCTCATAGCGCATCTGGCATCTGCCTCTGAAGAAATTCATGGGCGGCATGCCGATAAATCCTGCCACGAACACATTGGCCGGTTCATTGTACAGCATTTCCGGGGAGGCAATCTGCTGGATCTCGCCGGCTTTCATAACCACGATCTTTGTCCCCAGCGTCATGGCCTCTGTCTGGTCATGGGTCACGTAGATAAATGTACTGTTCAGTTCCCTGTACAGCTTCTGAATCTCCCTCCTCATCTGGGTCCTGAGCTTGGCGTCCAGGTTGGACAAAGGCTCATCCATGAGAAAGGCCTTCGGCTGCCGCACGATGGCGCGCCCCATGGCCACTCTCTGCTTCTGTCCGCCGGAAAGCTCTGCCGGCTTTCTGTCCAGCACCTCTTCCAGTCCCAGGATCTTTGCCACTTCCTCCACTTTCTGTCTGCGTTCTTTTTTCGGCACATGCTTCAGCCTCAGGCTGTATGCCATATTCTCCGCCACTGTCATATGTGGATAGAGAGCATAATTCTGGAATACCATGGCTATATCCCTGTCGCAGGACTGTACATCATTCATCTTCTTCCCATCGATCACAAGAGTGCCGTCGGAGATCTTCTCCAGACCGGCAATCATGCGCAGGGTGGTGGATTTTCCACACCCGGAAGGTCCTACAAAGACCACGAAATCCCTGTCCTGTATATCCAGGGTAAAATTCTTTACCGCGGTAACTCCATCATCAAATTTTTTATAAACATGGTTTAACTGAATTTCAGCCACAGCTATTCCTCCTTGTCATCCGTGTCTGATCTGTTTTATTTATTCCATCCGCTCCAGAAGCTGCGGCAGCTCCTGGATAGAATTCAGAATATAGTCCGCCTCGCCCCGGAAGTCTTCCTCGCTGCTGACGCCGCTTAAGACTCCAATGGCAATGCCGCCGTTGTTCTTTGCAAACACAACATCATTGTAAGTGTCTCCCACCACGGCGATCTCCTCCGGTTTCAGATGAAATTTGTTCTGAAACTCCAGGAACATATCCGCCTCCGGCTTGGGTTTTCGGATACCGTCATCGGCTCCTACATAGTTAAATTCCTGGTATGTGCCCAGCTTTTTCAGACAGCTCTCTGCCGAGTACAGGGTGTCCGCCGTGGCAAGTCCCACGCAGATCCCTTTTCCTTTCAGATCCCGCATGACCTGTCCGATATCTGTCAGCTCTCTGTAGTTGATGTCTCCGCTGGTGACACTCCCGTTAAAGAGCCGCTCCAGCTGCTCCTGAACCCTGCCGGTATCCAGGACAATGCCTTTTTCTTCCAGCGCCCGGCAGATATCTTCCGCGATCTCCTGGTAGGACTTGTAGGCAAGCGCACCTTTGGGATCCACTTTCCCGTCTTCCACGCCCATGGCCCGCAGCACATAGTCGGTCATCTGCGCGTTGTCGTCCAGGTTGTTTTCTCGTAAAAACGCCGGAGTCACTTCCAGAGCCGCCTTAAGCCACAGGGAGAAAAAATCCACCAGGGTTCCGTCTTTGTCAAATAAAATTCCTCTGATCATATTTATAGTTCATCCATCATCTTATTTATTTCGCCGAATGTGCGATATCTGGATATCTTCTGTCCCTTGAACACAGGGTTCATGTAACCAAGAAGCTGCTTTTTGCTGCTGCGGATCTCCAGACGTATCCACTGCCACTGCCTTTCTTCCAGGTCTGTCTCCGCCAGGACTTCCCAGGCGCCATTTCCCAGTTCTTTTACTTCCAGCTTCTCAAAGCTGCCGTTTTTCACAAGGGAGATCTCCGGCTGTTCAGAAAGCCCCTCCACGACAGCCTGTATGGTGACTGTCCTGGCTTCCTCCGGAAGTTCGTCCCCGGGCAGGAATGTTTCTCCTGCCGCATGGATCACCGGCGTCATTTTACAGAACCGGGTCACACACATATGTCCCGCCTTCACGGCTGTCATCAGATTTTCCGGTGACAGATCGCCGCAGCAGACCCATGTAGCCGGATCGCCGGGGATAGACGGAAGATCCGCCCCCTCGTAGCGCTCCTCCACCAGATTGTGTGAGTCGCTGCCTCCCACACCGTAGATCCTGTGTCCGTCCTGCCACAGCGCGTCCAGAAAGCTCACCGCCTTCTCGTTGGAGTCCGGAGCGTCTGTGTACGTGGGATCATTGATGATCTCCAGGCAGTCTATGTCGCGCAGATCCGTCTGTTCATAGAGCCATTTCCAGATGGTGAGGAAAGGATGATTGATGCTTGTGATCCAGTGATTTCTTCTGGCCTCCTGTATGGTCTCCTCCATATAGGTATCCACGATCTCCTCCCCATTGTGGGCCACGATGTCCATGATGCGCTCCGGCATCTTTGTGATACCAAACAGGTTCATGTGTCCTTTGTCCGTCGTCACTTCTATGCCGGGAAGGATACACAGGGATGTATTGCACCATCCTGTGTGCATCAGGTTGTGCTCTGTCGGCACGTAGAAATCCATCTCCATATCCTGTGCCTTCTTCATGGCACTTTCCAGGGACTCCTTGCCGTCAGACAGCCTTGTATGGGTGTGGAAATCGCCCTTGTACCACTGCTTTTTCGTTCCACATATTCTGTCCCAGCGGTACTTCTCCGGCGAGATAGCCAGCCCGTCATCCACCCAGCAGGTATCCATCGAATCTGAGACAGCGCCCTTTTCATCGGACACTGTCATGGTGATCTGTCCTTCTCTTTCCCCCAGTCTCTGGTTCAGATATTCTGTGAAAATACCAAGTCCTACCTGCCATGTGCCCGCCTGGATCCTGCCGGGCACGCCTCCGATTGTGGTGTCCTCCGGTCCTGCCCCGATGCCCAGGTTCTGTTCTCCCCAGGCAAGCTGCTTCTGCAGCCGGACGCGGCCGTCTGGATCTTCCACAATGATAAAGCTCATGTACCGGAACTCATCCGGAAGCTCCACCTGGATATACAGGTTTTCTGTATCACAGGGAACCTGTACCGGTTCCCTGTGCAGATTGTCCGCTTTGCGGCTGATGGTAAATGTCAGTGTCTCTTTCATTTTATAACGCGTCCAGCGCCTCCTGTGCTGTTTCCTGTGCTGCGTCCAGCGCCTCCTGTGCCGGAACATTCTCCAGCTCTACCTGGTCTGCCGCGATCTTCAGTGCGTCAAGGATCTTGCCTCCCGTCGGGTCTACAAGGGCTGATGTGCCGTGCATGGACTGCTGCAGAGGTACAAGTGCATGGGGGTTCTCATCTGTGTAAGCTTTGAAATCCGGCACTTCCTGTGTGGACTCACGCACTGCCACGTATCCTGTAGCCATGGACCATTTTGCCTGGTTCTCCGGTGTTGTGAAGTATTTCATAAATTCATACACGCCCTGCTTCTCTTCATCAGAGGATCCCTCCAGCATAACAAGCTGCAGTGCGTCTGCTGTAGGTGCGGACGGATTGTCGCCAAATCCCGGCTGCTCGATGGCTCCCACAATGCTGAAGTCAAGGTCTGCCTGGTCTCCTGAGGATCCTGTGTATCCGCCGGCCTTGTTCTGAAGCACATCGTCAATGGTTGTATACCAGTACTCCCATCCCTGTCCACCGGAATGTACTTTCATGATCTGGTCATCGTGGATCCACTGACGGAAGCTCTCCCACACATCTACCCACTCTGGGGAGTTGATCAGACATGTCTCCCCGTCCTCGCTGATCAGGGAAGCGCCGTTGCTTAAGGCAGCATCCACCAGGTTTGCGTAGCCCCACATAGGCTCCCAACCGATGACAGAGCCGTCGTCTGTCGTGATCTTCTCTGCTGCTGCCTCAAGATCCTGCCATGTCTTGATGGTGGTGGGATCAATACCTGCGTCTGCAAAGATCTGCTTGTTGTAGTACAGTACCTGTGTGGTTCCGTATGCCGGAAGGGCAAACAGCTTTCCATCGGCATCTACGCCCTGCTCATAGAAAACTTCAATGTAGTCGTCTTTGTCAAACTCATCGTCAGCCTCTACATACTCGTTAATGTCTGCCACAAGGTTCTTTTCGGAAAGGTTTCTGGACTTGTCTGTGTCAAGAAGTGCCATGTCCGGCGCGTTCTTTCCGGCAATACCTGCCTGGAGCTTCTCGTATGTCTCTGTGTAGTCAGCCTGGGTTGTAGTCGCTACCTCGTACTGATCCTGTGATGCATTGAAATCATCCACGATCTCCTGGAACACATTTACGGCTGTCTTTCCGCCGGAATACCACAGATCGATCTGGATCTTGCCGTCTGCTGTGGTTGTTGTCTCAGAAGCGGAGTTGCCGCCGCATCCAGCCAGAAGAGAGGTTGCCATTGCGCATAATAAAAGTGCTGATACAATTCTTTTTTTCATGTCATTTCTCCTTTTTTGTTCAATTCCTTTTTTACTTTTCCTTTGTTCAGTTAAAAATAATCTATGTAAGAGGGACTAGCCCTTCATACCCGTATCTCCGCCGATGCCGTTGATAAACCATTTCTGGGTAAAGGCAAAAAGGATCAGAAGCGGCAGGACGATGATGGCGCTTCCCGCCATAACGAGGGGCCACTCGGTTCCGTAGGCGCCTCCTTCGATAAAGAACTTTCTAAGTCCCTGGGACACCAGCATTTTCTCGTCTGAGTCTGTGATCAGGGACGGCCACATGTAGTTGTTGTAGCAGGTGATAAAGTTCATAAGTCCCATGGTGATAAAAGAGGACTTTGTCATGGGGCACACCACTCTCCAGAGGATCTGCCAGTGGCTTGCCCCGTCTATCCTGGCCGCCTCGATCATTCCCGCAGGCACCTGCATGAAGGCCTGTCTGAGAAGGAAGATGCCGAATATGCTGACACATCCCGAGATAATAAGGCCTGTGTATGTATTCAGAAGTCCCCAGTTGGCCAGAATGATGTAGCTGGGTATATAGGTGGCTGCCGTGGGCAGCATGTACGTTCCCATGATAATGGCAAACAGAACTTTCTTACCCTTAAAGTTCATAAACACGATGGCATAGGCGATCATGGCCCCTGTGACAATCTGTATCAGCAGTGTAAATGCAGATACATACAAGCTGTTTGCCACGTATTTCAGAAGCGGGGAGTTAAAGATGACTTCATAAAAATTCTGCCACTGAAATTCTGCCGGGAAGAAGGCAGACACATCCATAACTTCCGCCTTTGTCTTCAGCGCACTCAGCACCATCCAGATGAAAGGGAACACTGTAAATACGCAGAACACAAGAAGTATGATGATTTTTCCTGTCTTTTGAATTCCTGTTTTTATCTTCATATTTTTTCCTCTTTTCTAATAGTGAACCCATTTTTTGGATGCTGTGAACTGTATGGCTGACAGGAACACCGTCAGAATGATCATGACGATAGCCACCGCTGTAGCCTGTCCCATATTAAATTCCTCAAATCCAAGCTGATAGTACATATACAGAAGCGTCCTTGTGCTTCCCGACGGGCCGCCCTGGGTCAGGATCTGTATCTGATCATAGGCCTGCAGGGAACTGACCATTGTAATGATCACCAGGAAAAATGTGGTGGGGGAGATACACGGCAGCGTCACATCCCGGAATCTCTGCCAGCCCTTCGCCCCGTCAAGGCCGCTTGCCTCGTACAGCTCTCCCGGAACTTTCTCCAGAGCCGACAGGTAGAAGATCATAGCGTATCCCAGGCTCTTCCAGACAGTCACAATGATCACCGCCAGCATGGCTGTCTCGGAACTTTTTATCCACTGCAGTGCCGGAAGATGCAGAAATTCCAGCACTGCGTTTGCAATTCCGGTGTCCGGATCATAGATCCAGGTCCACACAATGGAAATTGCCACTGTAGGCGTGATCCACGGGGAAAACAGAATAAACTTCACGATCCCGCTTCCTTTGAACGCCTTCTGCATCAGCAGCGCCAGGAGCAGTCCCAGTACGATGGTGGGAACCAGGGTTCCCACAGTAAATACAAGTGTATTCCACAGTGCATCGTAGAAACGGTCGTCCTTAAAAAGCGCTATAAAGTTGTCAAGAAATACAAAATTGTATGTTGGCGACATGTAATCCCAGTCTGTAAAACTGATGTAGACTGACCGAAGTATCGGGTAAATCCAGAACACGATCAGCGGGATCAGTGCAGGCAGGACAAACAGCCACACACTTCCCACCTTTCGGAAATTAATCCTTTTTTTCATAACTCATTTCCTTTCTGTTTATAATTCCATAGATCACAAGCATTGTAACCGCCGTTGCGGGCAGTGAGATCCATATGCCGGACATCCCCACAGCCACCGGAAGCAGAAACAGGTACGCCGGCGAGACGATCAGACTTTCTGCAAACGTGAGGATCACGGCCAGCTTCGTCTTCAGCACTGCATTCAGATAGGACAGATTAAATTTGACAAAGCCTGTCACAAGAAAGGCAAGTGCGCTGATCCGCATGCCGGTTTCAAAAAATACGGCCGCCTCATCCGAAAGCCCGAACCACCGGGCCAGGTGCGGCGTAAAGATAAACACTGCCGCCATGGTGATGACTCCCAGCACACCGGCTCCGGCTCTTGCTGTCTTTCTGACCTGCGCCAGCTCAGCAGGCTTTCCCGCGCCGTTGTAGTAGCTGAGCAGCGGCTGCACGCCGTCTCCTATGCCGGTGAGAAGGTACTGTACCGGAAACACAATATAGGAGATCACTGCATAGCAGGCTACCGCCGCGTTTCCACCGTACCGCAGGCACTGCCAGTTGGTGAAGATCAGAGCCACCGTGGGAGCCAGGGATACGCCGAAAGCCGTGACGCCGCTGCGGCAGATCCCTGCGGCCAGCTTTCCCTCCAGAGCCGGACGGGCTTTCTCTTTGTAAGCCTTAAGAAGAACCGCCACGCTGATGACGAGGACCACAAGCTGGGCTGTCACCGTGCCCCAGGCCGCGCCCCGTATCCCCATTCCCATTGGAAACATCAGATAATAGTTGACTCCGATATTGACCGCAAATCCGGTCACCATGCTGATCATGGCCGCGAAGGACAGGTTCATGTTCCGCAGGATGGGAGTAATACCGGTACCGCATACCTGGAGCACGCCTCCCGCGATAATGATGCCTGTGTACTTCTGTGCCTCTTCCAGCACCTCACCTTCCGCCCCTAAGATCTGAAGAAGAGGATCTCTCACAAGAAAGAGGAAAAGTGACAGGAGAATACCAGCCAGGACAAGAAGGGTCGCTGTGGTATTGAACATTCTCCTGCAGCCTTCCCGGTCCCCCTTTCCCATCATATTGGAATAGAGGACGCTTCCGCCTGTTCCGATCCCGACTCCCAGCGCAGTGATCACTGCCGGTATCGGCCAGGCGATATTGATCGCCGCAAGTCCGATGTCCCCCGCCGCTTTTCCCACAAACAGTCCGTCCACCACACTGTACATGCCTGACATCGTGAATGCGATCATGGTCGGGAGAGCCTGTTTTAAAATTCGTCTGAACATGGATTTCTTATTCCTTTCTCCTGCGTCCTTTCGGACACAACCCGGATTATAAACAATGATTTTTAAAAAATCTTCAAAGAAATGTAAAGTCTGCGTTAAGTCATTTTCTGCGGGAGAGCATAAAAAAAGGACCTCCCGGAGCAACGCTCCGAAAAATCCTTTTCCCCATTTTATTCTTCTTTATGATGCATATCCTGCTCGAACTCCTTCGTGGACTGTATCAGCATCCTGTCAAACCGTTCCGGATCGCTGAGCATGATCGCCCCGCACAGGGCGTCCACAAAAGCCATCTGAGAGATCCTGGATGAGATCCATCTGCTGATCTCCGAAAAATGGATCGTGGGCGTAATGAAAATGTAATCCGCGATCCGTGCCAGCTCTGACGTCTGGCCGCCTGTCACAGCCACCGTCACTGCCCCCGCCTGCTTAGCCGCCGCCAGGGAATCTATGACAGCCTGGGTTTCTCCGGATATGGAGAAACCGATGGCCACGTCCTTTTTCCCCAGATGCCCGGCGCTGACTTTCTGAAAGAACAGATCCGAGTAATTCCGGCTGGTAAGTCCCAGATGAAGCATCCGCCCCGAAAGTTCAGCCGCCGCGTTGGCCGAGTTGTCTGTCCCGTATACATCGATGATCTTGGCCTTTTTAATGACTCTGACCACCTCTTCCATCTGTCTGAGATCCAGGTGTTTTGCCATATCGGATATCATGGTCAGATCATCCCGTATAATCTGAAAGACTGCCTCGTACTTCTTATTTTCACGCTTCTGCCCGGTCTGCTCACCGGACAGTTCCTGCTGCCCCTTCTCCTGCCACACAGTCTTCTGAAAGGCCGACCAGCTTTCATACCCTGCTGCCTGCAGCATGCGGATAATGGTGGCCTGCCCCACGCCGGCCCGATCTGCCAGTTCCCGCACAGTCATGTTCCCGGCCGCCTCCGGATTTTCCAGAAGCAGATCTGCCGCTTTTTTCTGGTTCCGGCTCAGCATGGCATAGCAGAGCCTCAGTTCAGTCTCCCACATATCTGTCACTCCCTTGTCCGGAACATTACTCCGTTTTTTTGACTTTTTTCAATGTCTTATTTTAGCATTGTCTGCCGGACAAGGGTGTAGAAAATCTACAATTTTACAAAGATTTAACCTCACATTCGTGTTCTGTGTGCAGCAGCATATGTGCTTTATGTGACATAGGCTGCCCCATATACTCGTCATAGAGCTTCAGGATATCCGGGTTCTCGTGTGAAAAGCGCACCTTGTAATCCCGGTCCAGGCGATAGAGCTGCTTCCCTCTTTCAAATGCCAGCTCCTGTCCGTCGTGGATCGGCTGTCCGCCGCCGCCCACGCAGCCGCCGGGACATGCCATGACTTCCACAAAGTCATACTGCACTTCCCCTTTTTCCATTCTGTCAAGAAGGGTTCTGGTATTTCCAAGGCCGCTGACTACTGCCGTGCGTACTTTGATCCCATTGATGGTAAGCTCTGCCTCTGCCACGCCGTCATTTGCGTTAAATCCGGGACTTCTGACTGCCTTGAAAGCGTCCGCGTCCGGATTTTCTCCGGTGATGATCGCATAGGCCGTACGGAGAGCCGCCTCCATAACGCCGCCTGTCACACCGAAGATGACGCCCGCTCCGGTTCCCTCCTGCATAGGGGAGTCCCCGGGAATATCCTTCAGCGTATCCGGACTGATGTGGGCTGAGCGCATCATCTTCACCAGCTCTCTTGTGGTAATGACTGCGTCCACATCATGTCCTGCGTACTCTTCATAGAAGAGTTTCTGCTCCCGCTCCGCCTTCTTGGCCACGCATGGCATGACGGATACGGTGTAGATCTCCTCCGGCTTCTTTCCGATCTTCTCCGCGAAATAGGTCTTCATGACCGCCCCGAACATCTGCTGCGGGGACTTGGCCGTGGAGAGATATTTGACAAGATGAGGGTACTGGGACTTGATAAACCGCACCCATCCCGGACAGCAGGAGGTGAACATGGGGTACGCCTTCAACTCGCCCGACGTAAATCTCTGTACAAACTCGTTGGCTTCCTCCATGATCGTAAGGTCCGCGGAGAATACTGTGTCAAATACATAGTCCGCTCCCATTCTCTTCAGAGCGTCCATGATCTTTCCAATGGTGGCATCTTCCGGCGCAAGTCCGGTCTGCTCTCCCCAGGAAGTGCGGACAGCAGGCGCCACCTGGACAACCACGGTCTTCTTCTCATCTGCCAGGGCATCCCACACCTTCTCTGTGTCGTCCCGCTCACGCAGGGCTCCCACCGGGCAGTGGGTGATGCACTGTCCGCACAGGGAGCAGGGAGCATCCTCGATATTCATGTGCCCGGACACATTGACTGTGGTCCGCGAGCCGGTTCCCTCCACATCCCAGACAGACAGCTTCTGCACCTTGTCACAGATCTGGATACAGCGCATGCATTTGATACACTTTGCCGAATCGCGGATCAGCGGGAAGTCCATATTCCACTCTCTCCGGTCTACCTCCTGCCGGTAGGGAAGATCGATAATATTCAGATCATTGGCCACCTTCTGCAGGCTGCAGTTGCCGCTGCGGGCACAGGTGACGCACTGGCAGTCGTGCTGGGAGAGGATCAGCTCCACATTGGTCCGCCTGTCCTTGCGCACTTTCGGGCTGTTGGTAAAGATGACCATGCCCTCTTCCGCCACATTGTTGCAGGATGTGATCAGGCGCTCCTTCCCCTGCAGTTCCACCACACAGACGCGGCAGGCCGCAATCTCATTGATCCCTTTCAGAAAACAGAGGCTGGGGATGGGAATGCCGTTCTGTCTTGCCGCTTCCATGATCGTTGTATTTTCTTCTACGGAAATACGCTTTCCGTCAATCGTCAGATTTACCATATACTCTCACGCCCTCCTTTGAATATTCCGTAGCCGAAATGGTCGCAGCGCAGGCACCGTCCTGCCTCCTGCTTCGCCTCGTTTTCCGTCATACAGTTTTCGACTCCTTCAAAGTCTTTCACCCGCAGACAGGCCTCGCGCTCTGTCAGGTTGACCCTGCCACACGGTGAGCGGTCTGAGAGATTGGGTTCCGGGATCTCCACATCACAGGAAATCTCGTGATGGTAGCCCAGATACTCGTCAATATTGGCTGCCACCACTTTGCCGGCCGCAATGGCGGTGATGACAGAAGCCGGACCACTTGCGCAGTCTCCGCCTGCAAAGACGCCGGGCATATTCTCAAAGGTTCCCGTGCTCTTTGTGCGGATCTTTCCTCTCTCTACCGGGATGCCCGCCTCCTCAAAGTGGCGCGTCTCAATGTTCTGGCCGATGGCTACAATAAGCACGTCGCAGGGGATGTAGAGGTCCTCTTCGCCGGTAGGCCGGATGCTGGCTCTGCCGTCCTTGATGGCGCTGACCATCTGGGGCGTCACATAAAGACCCTTCACCTGACCCGCCTCATCCACGTCAATGGCTGCCGGTGCTTTCAGTGTCTGCAGCTCCACGCCCTCAGCGATGGCTCCCTCGATCTCCTGGGGCAAAGCGGTCATATCTGCCCTGCGGCGCCGGTAAACAATGCTGACTTTCTTGGCCCCCAGACGCTTCGCTGTGCGGACAGCGTCCATGGACACGTTTCCGCCGCCTACCACGGCCACTTCCTTGCCGGTCAGATCCATGATGATATTCTTCCCTACATTTCTAAGGAACTGTACTGCCGAGAGTACGCCGTCCGCGTCCTCTCCCTCCAGTCCCAGCTTCTTGTCCGTGCTGGCGCCAATGGTGATGAGCACAGCGTCGTACTCCTTCCTGAGCTGCTGGATCGTAATATCCTGGCCGATCTTCATGCCGTATTTTACCTGTACGCCAGTCTTCAGGATACAGTTGATATCGTCCTCAAGCCGCTCCTTTGGCAGCCGGTAGTTGGGAATGCCGTATCGCAGCATGCCTCCCAGCTTCGGCAGCATCTCGTACACCACAGCCTGGTGTCCCATAAGCTGCAGATAGTAGGCCGCGCTTAAGCCTCCCGGCCCTCCTCCAAGGACAGCGATCCGCTTTCCGGTGGAAGGAGCACATGCCGGCGGGTCCACCTCGCCCGCATAGTCTGCCGCCATCCGCTTCAGTCCCCGGATGTTGATGGAGTCGTCCACCATATTCCGGCGGCATCTTGCCTCGCAGGGATGCTCGCATATGAATCCGCAGGTAGTGGGGAACGGGTTGTCCTTGCGGATCAGACGCACGGCATCTGCGTATCTTCCTTCGCCTACAAGAGCTATATACCCGGGCACGTCCACATGGGCCGGACACAGTGCCACACAGGGCACGGGCTGATTGTAGCTGCATGTACATCTTCCATTTTTTATGTGCTCAATATAGTCATCCCGATATCCGATCAGCCCTTTGTAGACCATCCGGGCCGCCTCGTAACCGATGGCGCAGTCCGCCGACTCCATAATGGAGAGCGCTGTCTCTTCCATGTAATCCAGCGTCTTCATGGTGGCTTTTCCATCCAGCACATCCTTGATAAAATGGTTGAGCTGCCCAAGACCGATCCTGCACGGCACGCATTTTCCGCAGGTCTGGGCATGGCACAATTCCAGGAAGGCTCTCGACATGTCCACAGGACACAGTCCCGGCGGACTGGACTCGATCCGTCTCTCCAGATCTTTATAGAGACCTTCCATGACAATTCTGGCTCTGTTTGGAGCCTTAATCTCTAGTCTGCTCATTTTCTTCTCTCCTCTCGACATGTTTCCCCATAGTTTTTTTATTATAACACTACCCGGACCGGTTGTAACCAGATTTGCCGGAAGTAGATTTTTTAACAAAAAAATAATTGTGCGGCACACACCGCACAATTATTTTTATCAACATGTTTTATTTTCTAATGGCACTTGCTCCATCCGCAGCTCTTGCAGATATTGCATCCTTCCTCAAATACAAGAGGCTCCCCGCACTCCGGGCAGTACATTTTATCCTTGTCCATCTCGGTGGACACTGCCTTCGGCTTCGGTACTTTCTTTACCTTTTTTACCGGCTTTTCTGACTCGCAGTTTTCTTTCGCGGCCAGCTCCTCCTGCATCTCATTGTACATATCCATGAGCGCGTTGCCCACAGCCATAGGACAACAGGCGCCCCTGCTTGTATCTTTCCTTGTCACCCTTCTTGCCGTGTAGGACGGGCAGGAACCGCTGGAATTCAGCTGATCCACGATGGTCTCAATGCTGATACCGCCTCTCGCGCTGATGGAGATCATACGGGACAGGCCCACCATGAAGTTGTTGCATCCGCCTGTGGAGCCCTTGCTTAAGTAAGTCTCCAGAAGAGCGCCTGTGTTGGGGTCAAACAGGGCGATACAGTGCAGGCTTCCGCAGCCTGTCACCAGCTTGCGCTTCTTGCCTACCACGTCGTCTGTGACAAGAAGGATCTCGCCTCTCTTCAGTCCCTCGCCTGCGGTGACTTCCTTTTTCTCCTTCTTCATATCTGTATTGAGGATACCGATCCTCTTGCAGCCATCCCGGAAAATGGTAATGCCCTTCAGCCCTTTCTCGTAGGCGTACATGTAGAGGCCTTCCGTCTCCTCCACCGTGAATCCGTTAGGCACGTTTACTGTGGAGCTGATGGAGGCGTCGATATGCTGCTGCCAGATGGACTGCATGTCGATCCTCTGACGGTAATCCAGTGTCATGGCTGTCACAAAGTAGTCCGGCAGCTCCGCGTCGCTCTTGATGCCAAACTGCTTCATGTAAGTTTCCACGATCTTTGTGTACACCTTATAGTAAACGTCTGTGCCGTGGAGAGACTCTGTCTTTCTCTCATAGTAATTTGCATAAACCGGCTCAATGCCTCCGGAAATGCCCAGCATGGTGGACAGTGTTCCCGTGGGCGCGATGGTCAGAAGCTGGGAGTTGCGAAGACCGTACTTTTTCACCAGCTCCCTTGTCTTCTCTGTCGTGTTTGCCAGGAAATAGGGGGTGCTCATAACCTCATCGATCTCACAGGCCGGGTAAGCGCCCTTCTCTTTGGCCAGCTTTGCAGAGGCGGCGATCGCTGAATCTGCCATGGCAAATCCGATCTTGTCGCACATGACCACAGCATCCTCCTCACCGTAGGCAAGTCCCAGCTTGATGAGACAGTCTGCAAGCCCCATGATGCCAAGTCCGATCTGACGCCACTTTGCCACGCTCTCCTGCTGCTCCTGCAGAGGATGCAGGGGGAGTCCTTCCTCCAGCACTTCGTTCAGAGCTCCCACAGATACTTCCACGCAGTGTTTCAGACCCTCGAAGTCAAACTGCGCATGATCTGTGAACGGGTCTGTCACAAAGGCGGAAAGGTTGATGCTTCCCAGCAGGCAGCTTCCTCCTGCCGGAAGAGGCTCCTCCGCGCAGGGGTTGACTCCGGCGTAGGAGAACTCCTTTGTGTTGCTGAGAAGGTTCCAGCCCTCAATGCGGTCCCAGAACAGAGCGCCCGGCTCTGCATAGTCCCAGTTTGTCTCCGCGATCTTGCGGAACAGATCCCTGGCATTTACCTGCTTCTCGATCACCTGTCCTGTGGCCTGCCTTGTATAGTGAAGGAGATAGTCCTCGTTCTTCTTTACTGCCTCCATAAAGTCCTCGTGAATGCGGACGGAAATGTTGGCCTTTGTCACTTTCTCCAGATCTGTCTTCAGATCAATGAACTCCTCCACATCCGGATGAGAACAGTCGATGGAAATCATCAGCGCTCCGCGTCTTCCGTTCTGTCCAATCAGCGCTGTCACAAGGGAGTAGAGCTCCATAAAAGAAACCGAACCGCTTGTCTCTTTTGCCGCATTGTTGATGCGCGCCCCTCTCGGGCTTAATCTTGAGATATCCACCCCGCAGCCTCCGCCGTAGCTGTAGGTCCGCGCCAGCTTTTTGGCGCAGTCAAAGATGCTCTCAATATTATCCTCCGGCGGGTCCACCACGTAGCAGTTGGAGTAGGTTACCTTCCTGCCTTCCTTGTCCAATCCCCTGTTGGACAGGATCCTGCCGCCGAACAGGAACTTTTTCTCGCGGATATACCGGGCGATCTCTTCATTTCCGCCGCTGATACGCCCAACCCACTCGTCAAAGCTCTCTCCCTCGTTACAGTATTTTTTTGTCCATATGTCCGTGCCGAGCTGATTGTCCTCGCCCAGCCATTCTTCTACAGTCATTCCACGTTTCTCCTTTTTTCGTATTCAGCTATACCAGAATACCACTATATCATGTGCTTTTCAAGTATACATTATACATTATCTGCACTTTATCTATACACCCTGCTTCTTGCAGATATCCTCCAGACAGCACCTGTCGCAGTAGGGCTTTGTCCTTGCCGTACACACATCCCGTCCATGGTACACAAGCCTGTGGCACAGGTCGCTTCCCTCCTCCGGGGGAATGATCTTCCAGAGAGCCATCTCCACCTTTTTGGGCTCCTTGATGCCGTCCACCAGCCCGATCCGGTTGGTGAGCCGGATGCAGTGGGTGTCTGTCACAATGGCAGGTTTTCCGAATACATCCCCCATGATCAGGTTGGCGCTCTTTCTTCCCACACCGGGCAGCTTCAGAAGCGCGTCAAAGTCGTCCGGCACTTTGCCGCCGTACTCTTCCTTTAAAATCTTCATGCAGGCGCTGATGTCCCTGGCCTTGCTCTTTCCAAGCCCGCAGGGGCGCACGATCTCCTCAATATCCGCCACATCCGCATCTGCCAGGGCGTCCACAGTGGGATACTTTTCATATAGGACTTCCACGATTTTGTTGACTCTCTCGTCCGTGCACTGGGCCGCCAGCCGCACACTCACAAGGAGCTTCCAGGCCTGATCATAGTCCAGGGTGCAGCCTGCGTCCGGATATTCTTTTTTCAGCCTCTCGATCACTTCCAGGGCTCTCTGCTTCTTTGTCATCTGTCCTTCTCCTTTTCTTATTTATCTTCCGGTTTTATCTTTTTATTCTTCCAGTTCTCCCAGCAGCAGATCCAGGTCCTCCTGTATACGGCCCTCTCTTCCTCTGCCACTGAAGAATCCGCAGTTTCTTCCCATCTCTTTTTCTTTCCTGCACCTGGAAACCATGAACCGGATACGGAAGGTAAAATCCTCCGCCTCCATGGTAGTGAAAGGATGTTCCTCCGCAGCCACGATCTGCACGTTTCCTTTTGTGTAAACCGGGTATTTCCCGGAAAATCCCGCTCTGTGCAGCTTCTGATGAATCCGCTTTCTCTCGCCAAGGATCTTTCCATCCAGCTCCTCACCGTAAACTCTCTTTGGATATTTCAGAGAGGCCGCCCGTATTTTCTCATATATATTCTCGTACAATCCCTGCCGGGCCGGGCTGCACAGCTTCTTTGCCAGCTTTCTCTTCAGAAAACCGGCCGGAAATCTGGCATAGATCCCTGCCAGCCTTGCGTATCCTTTATCCCCTGCCTCCAGGGCCATCTCCTTCATGCACAGGGCCCCCTCCCGGGTGGAGGGATACCGGTCATCCAGAGACTCGCCTACAGGGGACCAGTACCGGAAAGGCGAAAATTCGATAAGCCGCATAAATGCCTGCTCTTCCGTGTTACAGGCCGCATCTCCCAGATACTGGTATTTCTCATAGACAGTTCCCACCATATAGACAAGCTGGCGCCACTGCTCCTGACCCTGTACCCAGAAATGTCCAATCCTGTGGTACTGATAGCACTGGAACACCTCTGTCAGCTCCGTGAACCATATGGTGAATACATTTTCCTTTCCCTGTTTGACAATAAGGGCAGACTTATCGTCCCGCCAGGCAAGCTGTCCCTGTATGGGATATTCTTCCGGGTCAAGTTC
The DNA here is from genome assembly GCF_959599685.1 of Lachnoclostridium phocaeense. Taxonomy (NCBI): domain Bacteria; kingdom Bacillati; phylum Bacillota; class Clostridia; order Lachnospirales; family Lachnospiraceae; genus Lachnoclostridium; species Lachnoclostridium phocaeense. Next base: position 44,723 of record NZ_CAUGIN010000014.1, on the reverse strand, counting down.
CAGATAATCTCCTGTCATCCACGCGTCCCTGAGTACCAGATAGCACTCCAGGGCGTCGTTCATCATGTAGGGGATATAGAAATCTGTCTTCCTGCCCCTTTCCTCTCCCAGGTGCAGTTCAAACACCCGGTGCTCAAAGATCTCCGCCAGTTTTCCGTAGCACTCCGGCATATCCTTCTGGAGCCCCGGCAGATAGCCTCTCAGCTCTTCATATCTCTCTATCATAAACCAAGCTTCTCCTTTACCTGCGCCAGCCGGGCATAGAACTCTTCATAGAAATCGTCCCCGCTCCAGGGCATCTGATAAAATGTGCGAAGCAGATACATCTGCAATATTTTCAGACTGTCCCCATCCAGCCCCTCCGACTCCCGCTCACAGAGCTTCAGAAAGCTGTGCCATTCAAAAATGTATGCCTCATATTTCCTGAGGTCGGGGATATCCAGCCATTTCCGCACCTTGATCTTGCTCCGGTCTTTTCTTTGGCACTCATGCACCTGAAGGAAATACCGGAAGCCTGTGTCCTCATAGTACCTGCCAAGCGGAAACATCCGACAGATCCCCGGCCTGAAAGCGTGGACAGAGCACCGCCCGTTCTCATCCAGGAACGTACAGGCCTCCTCTTTTCCCGCCATCCGAAGGCTTGGAAGGATGATCCCGTCCGCCAGCCCCAGCTCAATATGTTCTGCCAGAAGTCCGGCAAAATCCTTCCCCGTACCCCTGGTCAGAAGCCAGATATCCCAGGGGTCCAGCAGGATGGAGCTGCCCACGCCATGGCAGCAGGCAGAGCATCCCTCGCAGCCCCGACAGTCTGCCTTCACCATATCCTCTGCCGTGTAGAGCTTTCCATCGGAAATGTCCTCCAGCCGTATATTTCTCCTCATCCACTCATCCTCCCGTTCTCAATCTCCCAGTTCAAAGAGGCTCATCTGATGACAACTCTCCTCTTTTTTCCGCGGTTTTTCTTTTTCCCGGAAAAGAGCGTTCCCGGAAAGATGCGCAAGGAACCTGGACTCCTCCCCGGAGCAGGTGAGGATCAGTTCCTCCTTGGCCCGGGTCATCCCCACATAGAGAAGTCTCCGCTCTTCCTCTTCGTCCGCCGGGCGCTTTTCATTTTCCAGAGGGATGTTCCCCTCTCTGGCCCCGTAAATGAACACTGCCGGGAACTCCAGACCCTTGGAACCGTGGAGCGTCATCAGCGTGACAGCGCCAGAATGATACTGTTTGCCGCCGCATCTTCTGAGGTCGCTCTCCACCCCCAGCTCAAGGTCCAGAAGAAATTCCGGCATCGTCTTATAGAAGACGGTCATGCCTGCCATCTTCTTCATGGCCTCTGCTTTCTGAAGATCCAGGTCCTCCATCCACATTTCCAGAAATTTCCCAGGCTTCTTCTTCGCATAAAGAGGGCGGTATTTTTCTGCCATGGTACGCACCATCTCCTCTGTCACCTGGTTCCACGAAAGCTTCAGGAGAAGCTCAGCCGCTGTCCGGGCCGCAGACTGGTCTTCCGGATGCTCCAGGTACCGGAAAAAGCAGATGCTGCCCTGGACCTTCTCATCCGCAAGAAAACTCTCTCTTCCAGCCACAATGTAGGGGATCCCCTCTTTGCGCAGGCAGGTCTCCACCAGCTCCGCCTGCCGGTGTGTCCGGGATAGGACGGCAATTTCCTCAAAAGATCTGTGCTTCCTCTCCCTGCTTCCGGACAGCTCCTGGGCCTCCAGCATGCCGATGCCTCCGGCCATACGCCCTATTTCTTTTGCAATAAAAATGGCCTCTCCCATCTCGCTTCCGGCTTTCACCAGGCGCACCGGCTCTCCATCCGGACAGTTGGGATGCAGAGGCACGCAGCCCTGCATCTTTTGCGCCGCCTCAAGGACCTGGGGTGTGGAGCGGTAGTTTTCTGTCAGCTCCACTGTGCAGAACTCTTCCCCGCGCTTTTCCACATCTGCCTTCAGCCGTTCAAAGCATCCTGCATCCGCTCCCCTGAAGCCGTAGATGGACTGGTTTGGATCGCCGATGACAAAGAGCTCTCTCGCCTGCCTGTCCCATGCTTTCACAAGATCATACTGGAGAGGATCTATATCCTGAAATTCATCGATCAGCAGGCAGGTGAACTGCTTTCCAGCCGGAGTGCCGTTTTCCAGAAGGCGCAGTGTCTCCAGGAGCAGGTCGTCAAAATCAAGGAGCTTCTGCTCACGCTTTTTCTTTCTGTACAGCTCCTCCGCCCGCCGGAAGCATTCTCTGTTACTCTTCTCCCCGCTTCCGTCCGGCTCTCCCAGCTCTCTCTCCCATCCCGGCATGCCAGCCTGCTTCCGGGACAGGACATCCAGGAATTTACCGCTGCCGAAGGGCAGCCCCGCCTCAGACACCGCCTCCCCGGCTATGTTTTTACACTGGGTCTCTCCTGCCAGCGAAAAATCCATTCCCTCTCTTCGCAGGAAATGCAGGCAGATACTGTGGAAGGTGCCGATCTGCAGGCCGCTGATCCGCCTGGCTCCCAGCTCTTTTTTCAGGCGCTCCCGCATTTCCCCGGCAGCCTGATTGGTAAAGGTGACCGCTGTGATCTCAGAGGGCTTTACTTTCCTGTGCTCCAGCATATACTGGATCCGGGATACAAGCGTCCGGGTCTTCCCGGTTCCCGGCCCGGCCATGACTGCCAGATGGCGGCAGATCTTCTGCACCGCCTCCTGCTGCCCCGGATTGAGGGACGCAGCTCTCCCTGACGTCTGAATCTCTGCCTGACTCTGATGCTGCTCTTCCGCTTCTCCTGGCTGGACAGACGCCGGCTCTTCCGGCTGTCTCTTCCCCATCGTTTCCGGCTCCACACCGATAAGGCTGAAAAAATCCATCTGCCCATCTGTATTCTGGATCTCCTCTGCCGTGAAGAGCCTGACCGTGCCGTACTCCCCGTCAAAGCCCGGTATTCTCTCTACTTTTCCCTGTCTTAGCCTCATGATCCCCTGCGCGATCCGATGCCCCGCAGCCCTCTGGATCTCCTCTTGGGGGATTGTCCTCAGGATTTCAAACTCCGGTCCCAGTTTCGCCAGCATCTCTTCATACTCTCTCTGGACTTTCCGGCTGGCAGCGGAATGTCCCAGCGAAGCGCCGATCACCTCCGGCAGCGGCACCAGACTCTCGAAAGCTGCTCCCCCCGGCTTCACATAGTTCTCCGGTCTGTCCGCCAGCTCTTCCACCCGGTGGGATACGCCGATGGTGATCTTCCTGCCGCACACCGGGCAGAGGCCGCCATACTTTTCCGTCTCAGAAGGCGTCAGACAAAGACCGCATTTCCTGTGGCCGTCCATGTGGTATTTTCCCTCCTCCGGGAAAAATTCAATGGTTCCATAGAGTCCCTTGCCTTCCTGGATGGCACGCCGCAGCCCCTGGTAGGACATCTCGATATCGAGAAGATTGGCCTCACGGCCCAGCTTGGCCGGAGAGTGGGCATCTGAGTTGGAGATGAGGTGATACCTGTCCAAAGCCGACACCCGCCAGTTCATGGGCGGGTCAGAAGAGAGCCCTGTCTCTACTGCATGGATATAGGGTGTCAGGTCCTCAAAGCACTCCTCCACCGTGTCAAAGCCGGAGAACGCTCCAAAAAGGGAAAAGTGGGGTGTCCAGATATGGGCGGGCACATAGACACTCTCCGGGCAGGTAGTAAGCAGGATCTCCAGCAGATCATGGCAGGGAAGGCCCAGGATCGGCCGCCCGTCCGAGTGTATATTGCCGATCTCCTCCAGCCTGCCTGCGATCTCCTCTGCCTCCTCCAGTCCGGGCAGGAGGATCAGGCTGTGGACTTTGCGCACGCTTCCGCCTTTTTTGTAGATGGAGCTTATTTCCCCTGTAACAACAAAACGAGGAGTCATACTGCCCCTCACTGTCTCATCCTCTATCCTGTATTCATCTTTCAGCACGTACAGCCCATCCTCAGCAGGCTTCAATTTTTCCCTCAGTTCCTCCCGCCAGGCAGGGTGGGTAAAATCGCCGGTTCCCACAATGTGTATGCCCTTCCGCCGGGCCCACAGATCCAGATGTTCCGGTGTACAGTCCCTGCTGGTGGCGCGGGAATATCGGGAGTGTATATGAAGGTCCGCTATGTACATGATCATTCCCTCTTTCGTCATCGCCCCTGCCCGGCTCCGCGCTGCCGGTTGTCCGGGCGGGGCTTATCTTGTCTATTATAATATGGATAGCGGAAAATTACAATTCCCGGGCTGCTTCATTCTGTGCCTCATTCTGTGCCTTCTCCACTTCCTCCTGCGTCGCTCCGGTCAGCCCCATGATCTCTTCCGGGCTGGCGCCATTGTCCAGCATCTTTTTATTGCCGGCCCTGTTCCAGACCTTGCTCCAGACCTTGCTTCATACCGCTCTCCAGACCGTTTTCCCAAGCGCTCTTCATGATCGCATCGTGGTCTCTTATGGCCTTCTGCCGGGCCTCATACTCCAACCGGGCCCTCTCGTCTGCGCTCATCCTCTCCAGCTCTCTGTATGCCTCTTCAATATATTCACTTGTCCCTGCCATTTCCTCGAACTCCTTCCGGGTCTTCCCTGCCAGGAAGCGCATCCAGCGGATGACCTCATTGTCGCTCTGCAGTTCCTTAGCAAACCGGACAAAGTCCAGGATACTCACATGGATACACTTCTTCAGCTTTTCGTAAGAATCTCCCTTGTTCAGCTGTTCTGTGTACATCTTACTCAGGTAGAACAGCGACCTGGCATCCCAGTGTTTAAACGATTCCACCTGCATTTCCATGTTGATCTGGGCCCCGTCTTCCATCATGGTGCGGACATCCAGGATCCCCAGTTTTTCATCCGGGTATTCCTGCCGCAGCGCCGTGGGAAGCAGGATCGTCTCCCGGACAGACGCCGGGTCAGCCTTCAGAAGAGCGGCGATAAAGCCTTTCCGCACTTTGGGATTGTACATCAATCCCTTAAAACACACATCCACAGTGGGAAGCATGATAAAATTGTCATCTTTTTTTGCCACAGTCTTCTCCTTTCCTGTAAGTTGCTGCAGGAAAGGGGGCTTATCTTTTTGCATATCCGGCCCAGGTCTCAAAGGCACGGCCCACGTTTCCTGCTCTGTTCAGTTGTACAATATCGGGGCATGCCTGGAAATCAGGGTCCGAATAGATAGATGGGGCGGCAGATACGCCGCCTCGACACATTTAGAATAACATAATTCAATCAGAACTGCAACAAAAAAGCCAAAATTTATTCCGGGTTTTCCCCGATCCTTCCATATACTTTCACTGCATCCAGCACATGGTAAGGCTCACTCTGGTGATCCCCCGGAGCCCCGGCCGTCACAAGGACATACTCCTTTCCGTTCACCACTGCCAGACTTGCCAGACAAAGGCCCGCCTCCTCCGTGTAGCCGGTCTTTCCTCCCAGGATCTCACCTCCCGGGACAGACGGGTCTGAAAGTCTGGCAAAGAGGGTGCTTGTCACGGTAAATCCCCCGGGATGAAAGGCAGTGGACGCCATAGTGCAGGACCTGCTGGTAAAGGCCTGTCGAAAGACGTCATTTTGCAGGGCATACACCACAAGCCGGGCCATGTCCTCCGCCGTAGAGTAGTGCCGTCTGTCGTGGAGCCCGGTACAGTTGGTAAAATGGGTGTCCCTCATCCCCAGCTCCTGCGCTTTTTCATTCATCATCTCCGCAAAAGCGCTCTCGCTGCCTGCGATCTTCTCCGCAAAGGCCATGCAGCACTCTGCCCCGGAGGGAAGGAGCGCGCCGTAGAGGAGCTCCCGGTAGGATACCTCCTCCCCCGGCTCAAACCCGGCCATGGACGCATTCTCCTCATAGAGCTGTCCGTAGAAATCTCCCGGCATGGTGATGGTCTCATCCAGGCCGGAGATATGCTCCAGCGCCACCACAGCAGTCATGATCTTTGTCATGGAGGCCGGATAGATACGCCTGCTCCCGCCGGATGCCCCCAGCTTCTCCCCGGTCCCGGCATCCACCAGAGCTGCCGATGTACTGTGCAGGTCCTCCAGGCAGGCGGACAGCCGCCCTTCGTCCCCGGAGCTGGGAAATCCCAGCCCCTCCATATTCATATAATTTTTCGCACCAAGCCATATAAAAAACAGCATCAGCGCCAGCAAGACAACGGCAAGCCGGTTCCTCCTGCGTCTCTGCAGCTTCTTCTTTCTTCTGTCCATAGCATTCTCTCCCTTCTTCTGGCTCTTAATCTACCAGAGAAGGGAGAGCGGAACTTTAATATGGAGTTGTTTGATCACTAAGAAAAGATTAAGACTTTGTGAGCATCTGAAAGGATTTTTCCGCAGCCGCGCCTAACACCAGGCGGGCAGACGCACCTCAAACCTGGTGGTCCTCTCCTGGCTGTGGGCGGCGATGCTGCCGCCGTGCTGGCTGACGATCTCCTTTGCAATGGCAAGCCCCAGCCCGGACCCACCCGACTCTTCTCCGCGGGCCTCGTCCAGACGGAAGAATTTATCAAAGATCATCTCCAGCTTTTCCCCGGGTATGGTGACCCCCGTATTTTCAAAAATAATGGCAATCTCCTCCCCTTTTCTCCGGGTCCATATCTTAATGGGGGTATCCCGGTCGCTGTAGGCCGCCCCGTTCTTCAGCAGATTGTTGAAGACCCGGGCCATCTTCTCCGGGTCGGCGTAAATGTACTCCTCCTCATCCACCTCATTTTCCACTCTGTTTCCGTGCTTTTCAAGAACAGGGTAGAGCTCCTCTGTCACCTGCACAAGGAGGGCACACAGGTTGACCCGCCGCTTTTCCAGTGGCATTTTTTGAAGATTGTACCGGGTGATGTCAAAAAATTCGTTGATCAGCCCCTCCAGCCGCTCTGCCTTGGAGAGGGCTGTGTGCAGGTATTTTCCCCGCTGCTCTCCCGGCATATCCGGCGCCTCATCAAGGAGACTCAGATATCCGATGACCGAGGTGAGAGGCGTCTTCAGGTCGTGGGCAAGATAGGCGATCAGGTCATCCTTCCTCCTCATCTCGTCCTCAATGACCTGGGCCTGCCTCTTCTGCTCTTCCTTCATGCTGTCCATGCTCTCCTGGGCCTCCCGCCGTATCTTCGCTGTATTTCTCTCTGTAAAAACAAAGACAAGGATAATGACGGCCGCAGCCACCACGGCCATACCCCAGAAGATGAAATTTTTCAGGGAAGGCCAGAAGATCTCCTCACGCATGACTGTCGTCCCTGTCTGGGGATCGTACCAGGCCGGCACAGAGGTGACAAAATTTCTTGTAAACCACTCCACAAACACGCCATTGCAGACATAGTCCACAAAATCAAACAGAAAATAGAGCACAAGCAGGGACACAAGAACCCCTGCCGCCGCTTTCCAGTACTTTTTACTGCTCTTCAATTTTATAACCGCACCCCCAGACTGTCTTGATATGCCTTGGATGGTCAATGGAGTCACCCATCTTCTCCCGCAGATGCCGGATGTGTACAGTGATGGTATTGTTCTTCCTGCTGTAATACTCGTCCTTCCAGATGGCGTGGAACAGCTCCTCAGAGCTGACCACGCTGCCCTTCTTCCGGCACAGGATCTCCAGCACGGAGAATTCAGTCGGCGTCAGCTTCAGGTCCTTTCCGCCAAGGGTACACTGATGGGTCCGCACATTCAGGTTGAGACCTCCCCGGACCAGCAGGTCCTCCTCCTGGCCGGTACAGTTGTATTTCTTGCAGCGCCGCAGCTGGGCCTTTACCCGTGCCACCATCTCCAGGGGCCGGAAGGGCTTTGTGATGTAGTCGTCCGCCCCCAGTGCCAGGCCATTGATCTTGTCGATCTCCTCCCCCTTTGCGGTGAGGAAAATAACCGGGTACGTATCTTTTTTCCGTATCTCCCGGCAGACAGTGAGCCCGCTCACTCCCGGCATCATGATGTCCAGGATGGCAAGATCCGGCTTTTCCCGGCGGACCTCCTCCAGCGCCTCCTGCCCGGAATAGCATGCCCTTGTCTCGTAATTCTCATTCTGAAGATAAAGGCAGACGAGATCCGCGATATCCGGTTCATCGTCTGCCACTAAAATTCTCTTGCTCATCTGTTTCTCTCCTTCCTGCCCTCCTATAAATAAAATAGGAAAGGTACCACCTCCTGTGGGAAATGGTACCTTCATGATAGCAGGAAGACTTTAATGTTTTCCTTGCAAAATCTTAAGATTTTATAAATCCTTCTTCCCCTTCCTGTGCTTCACGCATTCTGTCAGGAGATACTCAATCTGGCCGTTCATGGATCGGAAATCGTCCTCCGCCCACTGGGCGATCTCATCGTACAGCTTTTTTGACAGCCGGAGGGGCACCTGCTTTTTTACCTTGGACTTATCAGCCGCTTTATTTTCTTTTTCCAAAAGCATCCCCCTCCTTTCTTATCGTTCTGTCATTTTAATATAAACTTCCGCTGTTCACAATGGGCTGGGCGTCCTTGTTTCCGCAGAGTACCACCAGCAGATTGCTCACCATGGCTGCCTTTCTCTCCTCGTCCAGCTCCACGATGTCCTTCTCATTCAGCCTGGAGAGGGCCATCTCCACCATGCCTACTGCTCCCTCCACGATCTTCTGCCTGGCATCGATGATGGCCGCCGCCTGCTGTCTCTGGAGCATAGCTGACGCGATCTCCGGCGCATAGGCAAGGTGGGTGATACGCACATCCAGTATCTGAATCCCCGCATCTTCTGTCTTCTCCTGCAACTCCTTGCTCATAATGTCCGCAATCTCCTGGCTGCTGCCACGCAGAGACTTCTCATCTGCCCCCTCACTCATATCATAGGGGTACTGCCTGGCCGTGTTCCGGATGATGGAGTCGCACTGGATGGACAGATAATTTTTGTAGTTCTCCACATTGATGACTGCCTTTGTGGGATTGACCACCTTCCAGATGACTACCGCTCCGATCTCCACGGGATTTCCAAGCAGGTCATTGACTTTCTGCTTTTTATTATCCAGCGTCATTGTCCGCATGGAAACTTTCTTTTCCTTATTCCCCACAGATACAGATACGGACTTTCCATTGCCCGATGCCGCCACGACAGGCGCTGACTTTACTGTCGGGTTGATGGCAGAGCAGAAAGGATTGACCCAGAAAAAGCCTTCTTTTTTCAATGTGCCGTAATAGTTTCCAAACACGGTGAACACATAGGCCTCGTTTGGGTTAAGAACCTTCAGCCCGCACAGAAGGATGATAGCTGCTGTAAGGACAATAATCCCAAGGATCACGCTGATGACAGCAAGCGCACCGCTTCCGCCCCGACTTCCTGCGATAAATCCCGCGATCATAATAGCGATCCCGGCGATCATTCCCACAATGCCAAGAAGCAGCATCAGATAGCCGCTGACCGGATTCAGTATTCTTTCCTGCCTGACCTTTTCTTTACTCATAATCATTTCCCCCTTCTCCAAAATCAATTGCTTTATTTTAATATCATTTTGATATCATCATAATATCATTTCCAGGGGAAACTGTCAATAGCACGCCTGCGATATTCTCCTGTATGTCCGTGATAATGTGAAAAAGTACGGGCAGGAGATCTTCCCTCTCCTGCCCGCGTCTGTCTGTCTATATTTTTCCCTACACACCTCTGTCGTAGGGGAGCTTTTTAAAATAGTACTTTTTATCCTCCTCCGTGATCTTTCGGATCACTTTCGCCGGATTTCCTCCAACGATCACGCCGTCCGGTACATCTTTTGTCACCACGCTCCCAGAAGCAATCACACAGTCATTGCCGATGGTCACTCCCGGGTTGATCACACTTCGTCCGCCGATCCACACCCGGTCACCGATCCTCACTTCCCTGGCGTACTCCCACTCCGTGCAGCGCGTCTCCGGATGGACCGGATGCCCTGCCGTGTAGATATCCACGTTGGGGCCGATCATCACGTCATGACCAAAGATCACCTTTGCGCAGTCCAGTATGGTAAGGTGTACATTGGAATAAAAGTTGTCGCCGAACACGATATTGCATCCGTAGTCACAATAAAACGGCGCTTCGATCCATGTGTGCTCCGCCTGCTCACCGATCAGTTCCTTCATGATGGAGGCCCGCCTCTCCATATCCGCCGGATCACAAGTATTGTAAAGATATGTCAGATGCTTGGCCCGGATACGGGCCTTATGGAGATCCTGGTCCGCCGCATTGTACAAAAGTCCGGCCAGCATTCGCTCCCTCTGCGTCATCTTCCCATCCATCGAAAATTTCCTCCTTATCTGTCACGTATATCCATCACGCTAAACATTACATCTTTACCGGTCAAAAAGCAAGTTCATTCTGGTATACGTCGTAAAAACATCTGGCACAGAGCTGTCCTGCACCTTCTACATAGTATCTTCTCTCCGAGATATGGCTTTCTCTCCACACCGGGACAGTGCGCCCGCACAGCACACATTTTTCCAGTCTCTCTTCCGGCTCTGCAGCCTGGCGATATACATCCTCCATCCTGCCTGTCCCCTTTCTGATCCGTTCTCTTTTTTACAGTTTATACCAAAAGGGGAACATATATACCACTTTCCCACAGCCCACTTCTACCTGCTCAGCCTTACTTTTATGTAATCATGATGCACGGCCTGCAGAAATTTTCCCAGCACATCCTCTGTCCGCAGTTTGATGCTGGATGTATTAATACAGGGGTGGCAGGCAAAATATTCTTCCTCCAGTACCTCTTCGTCGATCAAAAGCTGGACTTTATTTTCCGGGTCAAAGATCAGACCCATGATCGTAGCGGATCCGGGCGTCACATTCAGATATTTCTCCATATCCTCCCCCGACGCAAAGGACAGGCGTGAGGATGGGATCTGCGGCGACAGCTCCTTTGTCTGCAGATTTTTCCCGCCCGGCATGACCAGAAGATAGTAAGCTGTCTTCTGGCGGTTGCACAGAAACAGATTTTTGCAGATCTCTATCTGCAGTGCCTCATCCACTTCCCTGCATGCCTCGATCGTCATAACCGCCTCGTGGTCTGCCCGGACGTAGGAAATCCCCAGTTCGTCCAGAAGTTCATATACCCTCATCTCTTTTTCCATCCTGTTTCCGGCTGCAGCCGGGCGGCCTTCATAAATCTGCATCACTTTCACTCCTCTGTCTTATTTTTTCTGTTCTTTTCCCCATTATATCCACTTTTTTCTTCCATGACAACGCCCGGTTCCTGCTCCTTGCCCAGCACCGCCTGTATACAGTTTATACACACATGCGTCCCCTCCGGGACGATGCTTCCGCAGATCACACAATAATCCATTCCGTCACTTCCTTCTTCTGCTCCGCAGCACCCATGTCATCAGGACAAGGGAGCCAGCTGCCGCTGCCGCAAGGCCGGGGATATAAGAAATGTCTCCTGTCCTCGGCGCCTCCACCAAAGGCTCATCCAACATCTCCACCTTCTGTTCTTCCCCGGTCTCCTGCAGGGTGAAGTCCACAGGCTTTGCTTTCGTATATCCCTCCGGCGCCTGCTCCTCTGTCAGCACATACTCTCCTGGAGGCAGCCTGTCAAACTGCTTTTCCTCCTCCCCGGAAGTCCAGCTCTCCACCAGCTCCCGCTCTCCGCTGTCCAGCTTTCGCTCCAGTTTCAGTTCAGCCCCCGGCAGATACTGACGGCTGCCTCCATCCAGCTTTGAGATCCGCAGCTTGGTATAATCGTTTTCACATCTCCATACACAGACAGCTTCTCCCTCTATCCGCCCCTGGGCGTCCACATAGATCTCATGGACTGTATCTTCCGGGAGATAACCCGAAAGGGTCGCCACCTCCTGTATACAGTATGTACTGTCCGGCAGAAGATAAGGAATCTCAATTTTACCGTCCTTGTCTGTCTCGTATATCTCTTCCAGCGTATAGTCCGGATCTGGGGAAGCTTCTTCTTCCCCATCCGTCTCCTGGCCCTCCTCCGTATGCTCCTGTTTCAGCCACACTTTAAACTTGACACCTGCCAGCACAGTCTCCCCTTCTGTGCCTTTCTCACATTTGCGTATTACAAGAGAAGTTGGTTCATTATAGACAGTCAGATGCTCCTCCACAACAGGTGTGGTCTGGTCTTTGTATTTCAGTTCCACCTGGTACGTTTCTTCCGCCAGGGCAAATCCCGGGATCTGCCTGGTCTCTTTGATCGTATACTTTCCAAGAAACAGCTCCCCAGATACCGTCTCTCCCCTCTCTGTCGTCAAAGTCCCGGCCAGCTCTCCCTTTTTCAGCCGGACAGTCCCATCCGGTGTCACAATATCCTCCGCTGCACGTATCTCAAATTCTGCGCCCGCCAGATGCTCTTTTTGCCCTGTCTCAAACTTCGCAACACAGATCCTTCCCATGGCATTCTCGTCTGCGAACCGGATTACCAAAGGACTGCCCCAGTCCTTTTCCTCCTCCACGGAAAAAGCCAGCTCTTCCTCACTGAGCAGGTAACCCTCCGGCGCTTTTACTTCCCGCAGATAGTAGCTCCCGTACTTCAGCTTTTCCGGGAAAGTAAAACGCCCTTCCTCATCTGTGACAAATGTATCATATACCTGATACTCTGGATAGCGGGCAGTCATGGTCACCACATGTTTGTCTGCGTCCAGCAGCTGGAACTGCGCCCCTGCCACCGGGATCACTTTCCCTGTGGAGACGTCCACCTTCAACACCTGGATGGGGCTGGTGATCAGGGTATCCTGCCGGTATATGCCGCTGACTGTCACTTGTTCTTCCGCTATCGTGACCTCAAAAGGCTCCACAGGGTTGTACCCTTCCGGCGTCTTTGTCTCTGTCACAAGGTACGTATCATAGACCAGCCTCCCCCTGGGCCAGTCCCTGTCCCTGGTCGTTGCTTTCCCCTCACGGTCTGTCACGATCCGGAGCACTTCCTTCCCCGTAGTTCTGGATGTAAGAGTAAATTCCACGCCTTCGATCCCCTCCAGTACATCTTCCTTTTCCTCTTCGTTCTGGTAGACTTTGATGATCTCCAGGTCTCCCCGGATCACGTCCTCCGCAAAATCCGGCGTCTGGTAGGTCTGCACCTGTTCCCCGGTTCCCTCCGGTGTGATCCGCCGCAGCAGCGTCTCTCCACTTATGTTGTACCCCTGGGGCGCCTTCGTCTCCTGGATCGTCACCGTGCCGAGGGGAAGGAAACATGTGCCCTTTTCATCCCTCCACACCGGGTCTCCTCCCACCAGGAATGCCTCACCCATGCGTACCTCCCCCTTCTCATTGCTTCGCAGCACCCAGGTCCTTGCAGGATCCACGCCCTCCAGCTCCTCCAGACTGTCATAGTCTCCGGGATAAAAGCGGAAGGTAAATTCAGCTCCCTCCAGAGAGGCAGCTCCCTGGGGAGCGTTTCCTTCTTCCTGAAATTCCACCTCCCTGTCGTACTTTTTCAGCAGGACTTCCAGCAGATTTTTCTGAGGAATGTCCTCTGCGTTTACCTGGGCCGTCTGTCCGACCGCCACTTCCACTTTGTACACAGTCTCATCCAGCGCATAGCCTCTGGGCGCCGTCTTCTCCTTCACATAGTAACTTCCTGCATCGACGGCCAGAAGGCCGCTTGTGCCGGAAGCATCCGTTACCAGCTCTCCCACCTGGGCTGTGCACCCGGCGTCTGTGTATACTCCGTAGACAGCTTCCTCCAGGCTGTAGCAGGTATTTCCATCTGTCACGTCTGTCTGGGCAGATATTTTCCGCAGCTGTACATTCCCTTTCGGCCGCTCTTCCAGCCAGACGATATCCTGCTGGTCATTGTAGGCAATATATACCTCATAGCTGCCCAGATTGTCATGGACCTCCGGCGCCCAGGATCCCTGGACAGCAGCTGTGGCATAGTGAACCATATTCTTCACGCCATCCTGCATACTGACGCTAAGCCCGGTAAGGCTCCCCTCGTAGGCATAGCTCAGCGCCGCATGGGCATAAGCGTAGGTATTGTTGTCCGCCTCGTTGTAGATGATCTTCCCATAGGAATCAAACCAGGGATACCCCGGCGCCATCATAAGGAGAGCCTTGATTACATCGTTGTCCAGTTTTGACACCTGGTAGATTCCGGAAGGCGGCGGACTCATAGGCTGCACACAGTAGCCTGTGTACTCTCCCGTCTCGGCTGCCACATAAAATTCTCTTGTGAACCATCCCCCATAGCTGTGGCTGGCACCGTGCGAGATGGTGCACAGGGAGCCCACTGCCGACCTTGGCGTGATCCCACCCTCTGTCACTGCACACCTGTCTGTCTCTTCCCTCTCACTGTCGCGCCCCAGTGTCCAGATGATCTCGTCTTCCTTTGGCCCATTCTCCCCCTCACTCTCCTCTGCCGCCCGGAGATGGAGCACAGCACTACACAAAATGATTACTGACAAAAAAAGCACACACCATTTTACACGTAAAACTTTCTTCAATTATGTTTACCTCCGTTTTTCTATAAAATCCCTGTCATCAGAAGTCAAAGTGCTTTTTGCAGACCACCTCCCGTCTCGGCTGAATCTGAGTTTGTTTCTGGTAATTGTCCGGCGAAACGCCTGATTAAAAAATAGAATAAATGATAAAACAAGAATAGCAGAACTGCTTTTCTATACGTACAAAGTTAACATAGCATTTCAGAAAATGCAAGAAAAAAATAAATTTATCTATATTTTTACAGCTGTATCTGGCGGCACAGCTATAAGAAGAGCATCCGGCCGCCCCGGCACTAAATCCCCAGCTCTTCAAACAGTGCGCGGAACTTTTCTGCATCCTGCATGGTGTGTTTCCACCCGTACCGTTTCCTGTCCACCTGCCATCCCTCTCGTGTCCACAAAACTTCCACGCCCTCTCCGGCCAGAAGATTTTTCTGCATGTCAAATGTGTCAAAGGCCGCCGCTCCGCTCAAAAGCCCCCTGCTGTTGACCACTCTGTGGGCAGGGATCTCTTCTCCCAGCCTTCCCTTGTTGAGCGCATACCCTACCTGCCTTGCATTTTTCGGCTTCCCGCACAGCAGGGCGATCTGTCCGTAGGAGGCCACTGTCCCCCGGGGAATGGCCCTGCACACAATGCCAGCTCTCTGATAAAAATCCACCTTTTCTACTCCTTTATAAATACATATTCTTCCGGTCCGGACAATTCCTCCCTGAATCGGTATCCCAGATGGTCAAATCCTTTTGCGTCCTCCGGATCCGCGGCGCCTGTCTGCGCCAGATAGCGGACCATTTCTCCTCTGGCCATCTTGGCCAGCGTGCCCTTCTGCCGCACCTTCCCGTCTGTCAGTTCCCCAAAGACGCAGGTCACAAACCTGTCGCCCGGAACCCGATATTTTTCTACACATCTGGAGTACTCTTTGGATGCCAGATTGAGAATGGTCCCGTCCCCCTCTGCCACTGCCCGGTAAATCCTATCTCCCCAGAATTCATACAAATCCCTGGTTCCGGCAACCGTCGCCTTTGCCTGCATTTCCAAACGGTAGGGCGTGACACCATCCAGTGGGCGCACCACTCCGTAAAATCCCGAGAGGATACGAAGATGCTCCTGAATGTAAGAGATCTCCCTCTCCTCAAACACTGCCGGTGCCATATACTGGTACTGGATGCCCTCGTAGGAGAGGATGGCCGGTGTCAGTCCTCTCTCCAGATCCATATCCTGGAACCTTCGGAAGTTCTCCTTCGCAATGGCGTCACTGCACTTCCAAAGCTCCTTGGCCTCCTGATATGTCAATTTCTGTATCCAGTCCGCCAGCTGCCTGGCCTCCGCAAGAAAAACCGGAAGTTCCCGGCAAGGATACAGGTCTGGCTCACTTTTCATCTTCTTGGCCGGTGAAATAATGATCTTCATATCCGCTTCCTCCTGTCCTGTTCTGTACAGTCTTCTGTCTGACCTGCCATCTGATCCGACGGACAGTTCTCTGGCTGCAGGGACAGCAGCCATTCAATCCCCTCCGCCACGCCGTCTTCATCATTGGATCGGGTGACATGGTCCGCCGCCTGCAGGCATCCCTGTGATCCGTTGGCAACTGCAATCCCTATCCCCGCAAAGGCAAGCATGCCCCTGTCGTTGTCCCCATCGCCGAAAGCCGCGGACTCCGTCTGCTCCAGCCCAAGGTATTCCAGCAGAAACCGAAGGGCTGAATCCTTGCCTGCATCTTTGTAGGAAATCTCCAGAAGCTGCGGCACAGAGGAAGTCACATAGATATCCGGCACCTCCTTCTCCAGAAGCTGCCACAGTCTGCGTTTTTTCTCCTCGCCCTTCACTACCACATCCAGACAATCCAACTTTCCCGCCGCTCCGCCAGTCCGGATAAACGTCTCCATGTCCTCCACCGGCTCCCGTGTCCTGCGTATATAATCAATAGCCGCCGGCATAGCTCCGAACCGCACCGGATCTTCCACATAGGCGCTTTGGGCGTAGGCTTTCCCGTCTATGAACGCCTCATAGGCCACCTGCTCATCCTCCATGAGAAGGAGGATCTTCTCCACCGACTCTTCTGTCAGCACAAATTTACGCAGATACGTTCCTGTATGTACATCCACCACTGCTGTTCCGTTGGAAGTGATAACATAGCGGACTTCGGGGATTCGCAGGATCTCCCCGGGCAGGGAGTCAAAAGAACGCCCACTGGCAGGGATCACACAGATGCCGCTTTGGGCCGCCCGCACAAGAGCCCGCCTTGTCCTTTCACTCAGTACACCTTGGCTGTTCAGCGTAGTGCCGTCCAGATCCAGGGCAATGCTTGTGATCTTCATGTTCTGGTCTCCTCCTGTTCTGTCTGCTGATGTCCGTGCTTTGCTGCTCAGATAAATTTATCATACCTTTTCTGCCCGATGTATGCAACAAAATCACAGATCTTCCTGCAACGCCCGCATCATCTGCACACCTTCCGTATCTTCTTCTCATCTGCATCCGGGTACAGCTCTCTGACCCGGTCCATGATCCTCTGCCCTGACTTCTCCGGCGCTTCCCTATAGGCCGCAGATACCATCTCATATCCCCACAGTGTCTCCGGTCTTACATAGACAGACGCAGCCATCCCGTAAGTCTGACCTTTGCGGTTCCTCTTCTGTCGAAAGTCTCTGGTCACCAGATAGGTCTGCATCTGCAGCTCCGTCACTATGCCGCTGAAGTTCTTCTCCCCTCCTTTTCCAAATCCGGCATCCTTTTTCAGTTCATAGGATGCATACGTCTCCCCCTCATCAAATAGATCCATGATCTTCTTACTTCGATATCCGGCCAGGCCGTCCTCCCACCTGGCATCAAAGTCATAGCCGTCCCGCCTGTAATTAGCGAAATACGGGAACCATTTCAGGGAGATAAATCCCGCCTTTTTGTTGAAAAATTTCCCGTAGGCCACTTTCTCACTTCTGGCGATCATAGCTCTCCACTCCCAGGGATCCTGCTTTGGATCTCCTGTCCACCAGAAAAGAGGCGAGGTCTTCTCCTCCACCGAAAATCCGTCCACCTCATTTTTAAAAAGAGGCAAAAATCCAACCTGCTCTACATAGTCTGTCAATTCTCTCCAGGACCGGATGCGCTCCCGGCTGTCCCAGTCCATTCCGTGAAGAATCCACTCTCCATTTTCCACCGCCATGGTCATCATCTCCTCTGCAGCGATCTCGTTTTCAATCTATTTCTTCCACTTCCCCCAAGGCCCTGAGGAACTGCTTTCGCCCGTAGCTTACAAACTCCACCTCGATCATCATCTCGTCCCCGCCCACAATGACCCCTTCTCCGTATTTCCGATGGCGGGCTCTCCTTATCTTCCTTACCTCCGGATCAGTTTCTTCCCCGTAGGACTTCTCCGGGCAGTGTTCCTCTTTGCAGGGCTTCTGCTCTTGCTGTCTTCTTCTCATCCCGGCCGCCACCTCTCTTCTTAGTTCCTGTAGGCTGGCTCTCTTCTCCTCCTGACTGCGCAGTTCTCTCCAGTCCAGAAGATGCTCCGGGATCATCCGCAGATAGGGACTGTATCCCTCCAGAACTCCAGGTTCTCCCGGGTTCGTGTAGTAGGACAGTTCCAGGTGATTCCTGGCTCTTGTGATCCCCACAAAGAAAAGCCGTCTCTCCTCTTCCTCTTGCTCAAAGTTCTGGCACCGCAGGGGGATCAGTCCCTGATTCATACCGATCAAAAACACCGTGTCAAACTCCAGTCCCTTGGAGGCATGGAGGGTCATCAGCCGGACGCCATCCCCTTCTTTTTCGTCTCCCTTTAGAAATTCCAGGCCATAGAGCATAGAGCTGTCCAGGAAACGGCGCAGATTCTCCATAAAGGTCCCATCCCTTCCCTGGCAGAACCGGCAGATATGCTCCAGAAGTCTCATCACTTCCTCCGCATCCCTTTCGCAATCGGCGGAAGTTGGGTGCAGCTGTTCCCTGAGGTCAAAGTAGTCAAACAGCCACTGGGGGCAGACCTGTCCCTGCAATTCTTCCACCGCCCCGGCAAACCCGGTCATCCGGTCCAGAAGAGGGGAAACTTCTTTCTCCCGCCCCTCCACAATGGCAGCCGCTTTTTTCAGACTGATCTTTCTTCCATACCTCCGGTCCGCCAGCACCTGTATCCCTGTCTGGCTGTCAGCGGGATTGACGGAAAACTTAAGGATCTTTACCAGATAGTCAAGCACCGGCACATCTCCCAGGGTCCTTTTCAGCGACAGACTGCAGGGAATACCCGCTCTTTGAAAGACCTTCTCAAGAACTTCGGCCTGTCTCTGGAGACGGTAAAAGACGGCTATCTCCCTGTAGTCCAGGCCATCTGCGTGGAGCTTTTCTATCCGATCAGCCAGATACTCCGCCTCCTGGAAAGGATCGTAGTGGTTGCGCACAGCAATCCTTTCCTGTGTCCTTCGCGCACCCTCGATCTTTCCTCCGAACTGCAGAAAACGGTTGGCCGCCTCCAGGATGGACGCATTAGAACGGTAGTTCACCGGAAGGGAGAGTTCTTTTGCCTGAAATCTGTGTTTGAGCAGGAAGAACATATTCTCCGTCGTGCCCCGCCAGCTGTAGATCACCTGGTTCGGATCCCCCACCGCAAAGAGCCGCGACCGGCGCTCTCCCTCTCTGTCCGTTCCAAGCGCCTCCAGAAAGTCCAGCTGCAGGACGTCACTGTCCTGCACTTCATCCACAATGATCCACTCCGGGCAGTTGTCTTCTCTGCGCAGAAGAGCCGTGCTGACCTGGATCAGATCCGAAAAAGTCATCTTGTTCTGCCGCTTTTTCTCCTGTTCAAACAGGGGAAAAAGCTGAAACAGATCGTCTCCGTATCTCGATGTCTTCCCCTGCTGCCAGGAGGTACGCTCCTGCTCCAGCCGCTTTTTCAGCCTGTTTTTGTACTTGATCTTCAGTCCTCTCTGTGCTGCAAGACCCAGGGCCAGCTCCGTCTCTTCATCCGGGTCCATGACAGAAAAATCTCCTGTCCATCCTTCCCTCTCCAGAGGAAGGCAATTTTTCAGGAGAAAAAGCGCCACGCTGTGAAATGTCCCGAAACGGGCTGTCTCTTCCTCTGTGACTGAGGGTTCCCGCTCCAAAAGTCTCTGAATGATCTCGCCTGCCGCCTTGTTTGTGAACGTAAGTACCACCATATTCTCCAGGGGAACCTTTTTTTCAAAATGCAGATAAAGGATCTTCTCAATAAGTACTGTCGTCTTTCCGCTGCCTACATTGGCATTGACCACACAGGCAGGGCTCGCATCCAGCACTGTCTCCCTCTGGTACGCGTTTAACTGGTGTGTACGGATCTTACAGAACCTCTCTTTTTGTTTCTCACGAAAGTCGGTCATCGTATCTGCGCCTCAGCTTTCCCTTTGTCTTTTCCACTCGCTCCCCGTCTTCCTCCACGCGGAATTCCACCCTCATATCTGCCGGGCAGGATACGTAGCGGCGCAGAGTGCTTTCTAACCACCGCCGGTTGTTCGGATCATCCATCCACGTCCCGTAAAAGCGGCTTCCCAGCGTCAGGATCAGGCAGTGTCCTTCTATCTCCACTTTTTGGATCATACCCAGGAACGCGCCGCCCCTCTCTTTGCTTCTCACTACTGTGTCGCAGAAGGCTGGCCACTGATCCGCCAGATTGAAAAAGGAGAATGCTTTCTCTAAAGCAGGCGCTTCCACCCCGGCCTTTTTGCCATGAAAATCCGGCGGCGCAGTCTGCTCTCTTAAATTTTCCAACCCCCACAGGACCATTTTCTTGTCCAGACTGTAATCCCCCACGCAGGCAGGACATCCATCCTCACAGGCACATCCTCCCACCATCCGAACAGCGGCGTCCACGATCTGGGGCACCAGGTCATAGATCTTCTCCGAGTACCCAAGCCCTCCCTCATATTTGTCGTAAATATAGAGACAGACTTCCTCTCCTGTCCTGCCATTTGGAATGAGGGCATTGTTGGATACGATCACATCAATGTCATCCCGCTCTGTCATGGTCACCATCATAGCCGCATTCTTTATAGCCCAGGCCATTCCCTCAAAATGATTGTTCAGTGTCAGCTCTCCGTTCCTTGCAGGCGCTAAAAGGCTGCGGTAGGTCCACACCACATTCTCCGGGATCGTGATCCAGGTACTCTCTGTGTCGTAGTCTTTCTGCAAGGGGACTGTCAGAGAAGTATAACCCAGATTCTGGTGGTTGTGAAACTGGAGCTTTTTGTACATGGAGACCACTTCATTTACATTGATGTCCCCAAAACAAATATGGCTCCTCTCAAAGTCCTCCTCCTGGAACACCTGCAGGATCCTTGTCTCCTGGGTTCCCCCAGGCACAGTGTAATAATTGCCCTCAAAGGGCACTGCCTCCGCTGTCCGGCTTACAAGATCCAGCTTCAGCACCTCGTAGAGCTCCCCGTCGTGCATGTAGACCGCCCCCGGATGGAGCTCGTGGTAGGCCTGGGACTCATCCATCTCGGTGATCTCACGCATGGTCCCGCTTCCCTCCTCGCAAAGAAGCAGTTTAAACCGGGTCTTATCCATGTTCCTCAGACTGTAATCCCCTGCCGGAAAAGCAGATCCTGACCAGGCAAACCGGCCTGACAGGGCGCGGACCTCCTCTGCATTCAGGAGCACAGGTATCACCTCACCCAGATCCGGAAAAAGGGCTGCATCGTCCAGAGAGAGGGGCAGCTCTGCCGCAGCTGCCCGGATATGCGACAGCTGGATCAGCAGATTATCCGGGTCTACGATCGCATTCTCGCTGCCTCCGGCAAAAAGCCAGTCCGGGTCAACGGCAATGTACTGATCAAAAGGCTGGTTTTCCAGGATCAGATAATTCACACACTTCTCTCCGTTTCTTCCGGCCCGCCCGGTCTGCTGCCAGAAGGAAGCACGTGTCCCCGGGTATCCCACGATCACTGTGGAGTCCAGCTTTCCGATATCAATTCCCAGCTCCAGCGCATTGGTAGACACAAGACCAAGCAGTTCCCCATTGGTCATCTTCCCCTCGATCTGCCTTCTCTCCTGTGGGGTATATCCCCCTCTGTATCCGGCGATCCGGGAGCTGTCCGCCCCGGCCAGAAATCCGGCCTCATCCAGTCTGTCCCTGGCCTCCTTTAAAATAACTTCCACATTTCTCCTGCTTTTCCCAAAGGCAATAAAATGATGCTCCTCCTCCGCAAGAATAGGGATCAATTCTGCTGCCACAGAGGACGCTGACTGCCTGCCATACTCCTTATCATTGCGGCCCTTAATGCAAGGAGGCTGAAGGATCCGGTACTCCTTCTCCGGAGCCGGCGCTCCGTCTCTGCTGACCAGAGCAAAGGACACGCCGCAGATCTTTCGTGCCAGCTCCACCGGGTTTGCAATGGTGGCGGAGCTGCACAGAAACTGGGGCTGG
Organism: Lachnoclostridium phocaeense; assembly: GCF_959599685.1. Taxonomy (NCBI): domain Bacteria; kingdom Bacillati; phylum Bacillota; class Clostridia; order Lachnospirales; family Lachnospiraceae; genus Lachnoclostridium; species Lachnoclostridium phocaeense. The sequence continues at coordinate 23,013 of NZ_CAUGIN010000014.1, read as the reverse complement.
GACCCATAGTATCCGCAGACTCGTTTCATCCTGCGGAAAATATTGGCAAGGTGAGCTCCAAAGGCTCCCCGATAGCTGTGAAGTTCATCGATCACCACATATTTCAGATTGGCAAAAATAAAATCAAATCCGTATTTACTGTGGTTGGGCAGAAAAGCTCCATTGAGCATCTCCGGGTTAGTGAGGATAATGTTCGCATTCTTGCGTATCCTGCTCCTCTCTGCAGGCATGGTATCCCCATCATACACTCCCGCCGAGATCCGTCCCTCCCCGAAATACTCCAGTACCGGGCGCAGTGCCCGGTACTGGTCGCTTGCCAGAGCCTTTGTGGGATAGACAAAAATAACCCTCGTCAGAGGGTCCTTAAGGATCGCCTGCAGCACAGGCAACAAAAAGCTCAGAGTCTTACCGCTGGCCGTGGATGTCGTGATCACCACATTCTCTCCGCTGGCCGCCTTCTCGAACATCTCTGCCTGGTGGATATAGAGACGGGAAATGCCCTGCTTTTCCAGATAGGAACCGATTTCCGGAAGGAGGTCTCCGGGGAAATCCGCATACTCCCCCGCCCGCGCCGGAACTGTCTTTGTATAGATTGTCAGGTCTTCGCTTGTCTGTTCTCGCACTGTAGCCACTTCCTTTTTCGAACATGTGTTTGTTCAAGTATCATAACATATTGTGTCGCCGGATACAATCCTCAATGCAGCCTTTTTTCCATAATCTCGTATACAAGCACCGCCCCGTCGAAAACAGACATGCTCTGGTGGGAGACCGTCCTATACCCGAGCTTCTCGTAAAAGCAGCAGGCCGGGAGAGAGGCATCCAGCACTGCCCTGTCATGGTGCTTGCGGATTTCCTTTTCCAGTTCCCCCATGATCCAGGCGCCGTATCCCTTTCCCTGGAACTCAGGCAGCACATACACTCTTGTAACGTGCTCCTCCTCCAGGCTCCCGGTTCCGATGATGCGCCCGTCCAATCGCAGCACCCACACCTTCCCCTCCAGTATATCCTGCGAAATCCTGTCCTTGCTGTGAAACATAGCGAAAAAATCTGCCACTGCCTGCGGATAATATTTGGGGTAAACTGTCCGCACTGTCTTCTGCACCAGTTCCGAAATTTCCCTGGCGCTGGTCTTCCCCGCCTTCACAAACGAAACGGTCGGCTCATATGCAGGGCTGCCCAGCGATTTCTGAACACTCTCTATCCTCTCCCGGACCTTGCGCACTTCAACCTTCTTCCAAGCTTCCAGCAGAGGGATAAACTCTCTTTTCCCGCTGTTTCGGATCATTTCCAGCACATCAAACACCACCTGCCGGTTAATATCCTTCATCCTGGTGATGACAGACTGTTCCCCCTCGCTCAGGGCACGGCAAAATTCTGCGTAAATCTCTTCCGCAAACGTCTTCTCCTCAATCCCCCATCCTTTTTCGGAAAAAACAAGCATGGGAAGCCTTCCGCTGTACTCAATCCGCAGATAGTCCTCCTCCAGAGTCCAGTCCACTCTTCTGGATATTTCTTCCATCGTCAGGCTGCGGTAATATCCGTATACAGGACACTCATCCAGGTGATGCTCCAGGATTTTCTTATCTTTGGAGCCCTTCAGTATTTTCACCAGCATGCTTCGTCCTCCCACACCGATCAGCTCATCCGCCGCCCGCAGAATGGCCCGTATCTCCTCGTCCCTCAATTTTACAACATCTCCCGAGTCCAAGGATACCCCGACTCTCTGCCGTCTTCTTCCCATAAAGACCTCCTAAAATCCAGCCCGTCCAAGCTCGTCCATCATGGCGGATCTGCGCCGGTACTTTTGTTTCCATTCGTCTGCAATCTTCCGGGCAATGTCCTCTCCGTCAGGATATCTCTTTATCTTCTTTAAATATACCACAAGCTCCTTATACATTTTCCTGTAGGATGTCCTCTCCGCCTGACTCTGCACATAGCGGATATACATATCCCTTACTCGCTCCGGGAAATGCTCCTTCAGCACTTTTTCATACTGGTCAAGCCGGCTGATCCATCCTTCCCTCTCTATTTCCGCCAGAAGCCGCCCGTACAATTTCTCATGCTCCAGCAGCATAAACTTCACAGGCTCTCTTCCCGACTGCTCCAGATATTTCTCCCGGTATCCGTTCCATTCCTGTTCAGTACATATTTTTTTTAGTCTCATAAGACGTTCCAGGTCGCTCTGTCCGCAGTGAAACACATTCCAGAGAAGTTCCTTCCTGTAAGAAACCTGATCTCCCATCCTTTCATAGATGTCGATCAGCTTCTGACTGTAATCCGACACCAGGCCGCACTTGTCCTTATCCAGCTCTTTGCTCTCTCTCAGCACCTCCGCAGCCTTATCATAGTCTCTATCCTGCTGGTACTCTCTGACTTCCTGCATGCGTATCCCGGAGAATTGTCGGTACTGGTCTCTGTACGTCCGTATGTCCTGCCTGGAATATCCCAGACGCTCCATAATGCTGATCCGGCGCAGGACCGCCTCCTCACACTGATATCCGGCATACCAGTCCTTGTCCACGCTCTGCTCCAGCTCCCTGATCTGTCCATCCAGATCCCGCAGCTGTTCGTGGAGCAGCTCCTCATTTCCAAACTCGCTTATCATGAACTCTTCCATGACATCCTGCAGGTAGTCCAGGACATACCATTTCCGATGCTCCTGAAACCACCGGATCATTTCTTCCTCTTCCCTCTCATCTGACGCATCCAGTATCCGGCGCCACATCTCATAGCACGCGCCTGCCACCTCCATCGTCCCACCATCAGAATCGTCCATATCCCTGGTCCCAATTTCGTGGAAGACATGATTGGTCAGTTCAAATGCCTCCTTCAGACAATTTCTCCCGATCAGCTCAGGCACGTGCTCGTATAGGACATCCTGTAATTCACATGCATAATCATAGGCTTCCTCATAGTCCACAAAGCCGCTCTGGTCAGAGTGTCGCCATCCGATCTCATCCACCTCTTTTTCCAGACGCACAAGCATCATCGGATCCCTGGGTCCGTATTTTGTCAGGAGAGTATTGCAAAAAGATGTATCCTGACGCGCCAGGGATATGACAATACCCCGCAGCTCCTCCTCAGGAATAGACGCTACGATTTCCTGTATCTGATCCTCTTTTTTATTTTTGCTTTTCTTTGCTTTATCAGCCCGGTCTCTCCCGTCACGGTTCCCGGAATTTAGGTTCTCCACATCGCCCTCCCCCACCGCGTAGAGCACTGCCGCCATATGCTTGCAGTAATTGCCGTCGTCCGCATAAGGGCAGTCACAGTACATTTCTGCAATCTCATCCCCATCCAGCTCAATCTCCACCTCATAGTCCTCTGTTCCCGACACAGTGGCCCTATAGCCTGTAGGCGTTGTGGTGAGAGACTGTACCGCACCGTCCTTATAATAGTTCCAGCCCCGCTCCAGGATGCGGGGAAGAAAATATTCCTGCCAGTTTTTCATTGGTGTTCTCCGTTCTTGAGCTATATTAAATTTTTATGCTACTGCATTGATCATATATCATCGCCAAAGTTTTTTTAATACTAACACATCCTTATCAACGATTTCAATCTCGTCTCCTCTTTATCACACAAAAAGACCCGCTTTTTGTTATTTCCATTTTAACAAAAAGCGAGTCCAATAAAACGAACTTCCACGTCCTCTATCCGCTTATTCTGAATAAAATTTTATTTCTTCCTCACCGGAAAATACACCTCCGTCTCCCACTCCTCCGGGGAAAGGGTGTCAAACTGGGTCCTGAGATAGAGCTCAAAGGGCTCCCCCGCCATCTCATAGCCGTTCTCCATGATCCAGGAGACCACCGCCCCGTAGGCCTCCGAGAGGGTGGAGTAGCTGCCCCTGTGGAGCGTCATGGCGCACAGGCGGGGCTCCATCACCTCATCCGCCTTGTCCTTCTCTTTTATTCCGATAAAGAGCTCAATGTCCGAAGATTCCCGGTCAAACTCCTTATCGTAGTACCTGGATCCGTTTATTCCGGTGGGGGTGACCCGCTCCTTTGGCACCCGCTCAAAGAGGGGGCTGTAGTACTTCCCGAATTCATCCACACTCATCATGGCCCGGTTTGTCAGCACATTCATGGCCGGCGAGTCTTTCACTTCGATCCTGTAGCCTTTCTGGTATGTCATCATGTCACCTGTCCTTTCAAATACAGAAATATGCGTCTGGAGCTCGTTCAGGATGATGGCTCTCTCCTGCTGCTCCTGCTTGAGTCTCTCTTTCTGCTGCCGCAGCCTGACCAGCATTTCTCTATCATCCGAAAGGGTGAGGAGCTTTTGGATTTCATCCAGCGAAAAGCCGTAGCGTTTCAGGCGCTGGATATAGTTCATGGCATCGATCTGCTCCGCTTCATAGTAGCGGTACCCCGTCAGCGCGTCCACCTTTGCAGGCGTCAGAAGACCGATCCTGTCATAGTGGTGCAGCGTCTTGACGCTCACCTGGCATATTCTTGAAAATTCACCGATCTGAAGCATGTTCCTCTTCCCCTTTCTGCTGGCATTGATCCGGATCTGATGACAGTGTATCCCCTGCCCCAGGTGGAGGGTCAACCCCTTTTTTGAAATTTTTCCTTTTTCCTCCCAAAGTCCCCTTTCAAAGCCATAGTCTACATTACAGCTCCCTTAAGCCGCCTCTCAAAGGCAGCTACCAGTTCTCCCTCGTTCTCATATCCGCCCACCAGCAGATAACGTCTCCTTCCTCTCTTTTTGTTCGGATACTCTACCTGGCATATCACACGCCAGCCATTTCCCGCCATCCGCATCTTCTCCACTGACAGAATCTGCGTCTCCACCCCGGTAAGACTTGGCCTCTGCCGCATATATCTCTCCAGGATATGGCTTGTCTTCATATTTTTCTTTGCCTTCTGCATCTGAAAGAGCATCTGGACAAATCCGATCGGCCCCCTCTGGCAGCCGACAAATTTTCGGATGTCCACTGCAAAGAGCCTGCCCTCGTCATCCTGGCAGAACACCGTGCAGTACTGATGGACTTTCCGGCCGATCTTTCTTGCCAGAAAGACGGTCAGAGCCACTCCCCCGATGCAGGCCGCAAGAGAGACTTCGGCTACAGGTCCGCCAAGGATCAAAGCCATCAGGGTAACCCCGCAGGGCAGAGCAATGGCCGCAACAGCCAGTCCGATCACGGACAGCGTAATACCCGCCGCAAAATGATCCTTCTCTCTCACCTGCTCTTCCATCCATATTCTCATAGTTCCCTGATATCCCTTAAAAGGGCCTCCACTTCCTCATCTTTTGTGCTCCAGCTTGTGCAGAAGCGGACACAGAAACGGCCGTCCTCCGTCCGGAACTGGTTTTCGAATATATGGTTCTTTGCCAGCTTTTCTTTCTGCTCTTCTGTCAGCAGGACAAACTGCTGGTTAGTCGGGCTCTCGATATAAGACGGTATGCCTTTCTCGGCAAAAGCCTGCCGGATCTGCATGGCATAGCGGTCCGCCTGCTCTGTGATCGCAAAATATGTGCCGTCTTTGAACAGAGTGTAGAACTGAAGTCCCAGCACCCAGCCTTTTGCCAGCAGTCCCCCATTCTGCTTCATATAATTGCGGAAATGATCCTTCAGCTCCTCATTTACGATCACCACAGCCTCTCCCATCATGGCACCGCATTTTGTGCCGCCGATGTAGAAAATGTCCGCTGCCGCCGCAATATCCGCCAAAGTCACGTCATTTCCCTCCGCGCCCAGGCCGTAACCCATCCTGGCGCCGTCCACCATCAGATAAAGTCCGTACTCCCGGCAGACCCGGCTGATCCCGGAGAGCTCTTCCTTTGTGTAGATGGTGCCGTACTCAGACGGGAAGGACAGGAATACCATCTTAGGCTGCGTCACGTGTTCCGGGACATCGCTTGTCCGGTAGCTCTCCGCCTCCTTCTCCACAGCTGCCGCCGTAATCTTTCCGTCCACTCCCGGAACCACGTGGATCTTGTGGCCTGTGTTCTCCACTGCACCGGTCTCGTGAACCTGGATATGTCCTGAGTCAGCACAGATGATCCCCTGGTAAGGGCGGAGCGCAGCGGCGATCATTGTGTAGTTCACCTGGGTTCCTCCCAGCATAAAATGTATGTCCGCATCCACACCTCCCAGGTACTTCCGGATCTCCCCGGCCGCCTTCCGGCACCACTCGTCCAGCCCATAGCCTTCATAGCTGCTGTCATTTGTATCTGCAAATGCCTGCAGGATAGCCGGGTGAGCCCCATGATTATAATCGTTGTTCCATCTAATCATTTTTTCGCCTCCCATTTCCAATCTATCCTCTATTTTATATAATATAACTCCCTCCCGCAATCCGAAAATTTTCCGTCTATCATTTCCACGGTGTTTATGCTATCGTAAAGGCGTAAAAGAAAGACCATGCCGGTATCTCCCGGCATTTTAGAAAGGAATGGTACATTTATGGAACGTGATATCAGATCCATCATCAGCCAGATGACTCTGGAGGAAAAAGCCGGCATGTGCTCCGGCAAAGATTTCTGGCACCTGAAGGGAATGGCGCGCCTGGGCATCCCGGAAGTTATGGTCAGCGACGGCCCCCACGGCCTCCGCAAACAGAACGAGAAAGCTGACCATCTTGGGGCAAACGAGAGCATTAAAGCTGTCTGCTTTCCAACAGCCTGCGCCACGGCCTGCTCCTTTGACCGGGATCTATTAAAAGAATTGGGGGAAGCTCTGGGAGATGAGTGCCAGGCCGAGGATGTGTCAGTCATCCTTGGTCCCGCAGTCAACATCAAGCGCTCTCCCCTGTGCGGACGGAATTTTGAATACTTTTCTGAAGACCCCTACCTGGCCGCTCAGATGGCAGCCGCCCATATCCAGGGCGTACAATCCAAAAACGTGGGCACCTCCATCAAACATTTTGCTGCCAACAACCAGGAGTACCGCCGTCTGTCCTGCTCCTCCGAGATAGATGAGCGGACGCTCCGGGAAATCTACCTGGCCGCATTCGAGGCACCGATCAAAGAGGGAAAGCCGGACACAGTCATGTGCTCCTACAATAAGATCAACGGCACCTTTGCCTCTGAGAACCACTGGCTCCTGACAGAAGTTCTGCGGGACGAGTGGGGCTTTGATGGCTATGTCATGTCCGACTGGGGAGCCGTCAATGACAGAGTAGAAGGCCTGAAAGCCGGTCTGGATCTGGAGATGCCCGCCAGCGGCGGACATACAGACGCGGAGATCGTGGCCGCCGTCAAGGCAGGCACGCTGGACGAGTCCGTTCTGGATACCGCTGTGGAGCGCATTTTAAGGATCATCTTTAAATTCGTAGATCATCGCATGCCCGGAAACTTTGACAAAGAAAGGCATGACCAGCTTGCCGCGAAGATCGCAGAAGAGTCCATGGTCCTCCTCAAGAGCGACGGCATTCTTCCCCTTCCCAAAGAGGGAAAGAAGATCGCCTTTATCGGCAGATTTGCCGCAAAGCCCAGGTTCCAGGGCGGCGGCAGCTCCCACATCAATTCCTGCAAGATCACAAGTGCGCTGGATGCCGTGAAAGAGAGCCCTACGATCACCTCTTCTGTCACCTATGCCCAGGGGTATGATGTGGCGGAGGACCGGACAGATCCGAACCTTCTGGCAGAGGCAGTGCGGACTGCTTCCGAAGCGGACATCGCCGTCATTTTCGCCGGCCTTCCCGACGCGTTTGAGTCCGAGGGATACGACCGCACCCACATGGAGATGCCGGAATGTCAGAACGAACTGATCAGGGAAATCCTCAAGGTACAGAAAAACACGGTGGTTGTCCTCCACAATGGCTCTCCCGTAGAAATGCCCTGGGCCGATGACGTAAACGCCATCCTGGAGTCCTACCTCTGCGGCCAGGCAGTGGGGGCCGCCCAGGTCCGTCTCCTCTTCGGCCTGGCCAATCCCTGCGGAAAACTGGCGGAGACCATTCCCCTGAAGCTGCAGGACAATCCCTCCTACCTGAACTTCCCCGGAGACGGGCAGAAAGTGGAGTACAAAGAAGGGGTATTCGTGGGATACCGGTACTACGACACAAAAGCGATGGACGTTCGCTTCCCCTTCGGCCACGGTCTCTCCTACACCACCTTCCAGTACAGCGACATGCAGCTCTCCTGCGACCAGCTGGCAGACGACGACACACTGACTGTGTCTCTCAAAGTGAAGAATACGGGGAACATGGCCGGAAAAGAGATCGTGCAGCTCTATGTGGCAGACCAGACCAAAGCCGCGAATCGGCCGGAGAAGGAACTAAAAAATTTTGTCAAAGTCTACCTGGAACCCGGACAGGAAAAGGCCGTGACCATGACGCTGGACAAGCGCAGTTTTGCCTGGTATAACACACAGATCCACGACTGGTACGCTGCTTCCGGCGACTACCAGATCCTGGCGGCCGCCTCCTCCAGAGACATCCGCCTTTCCAGGACCGTCCGCCTTTCCACAGACACAAAACTGCCTTTCCACATCCACCGGAATACTACCGTGGCAGAGCTCCTGGCCGATCCCAGGACGGCCCCGGTCATCCGCTCTATGATGGAGGATCTGGCCTCCGATATGATCGGGGGAGGAGACAACTCCTCAGAGGCCGCCTCTGAGGCCATCACCCCGGAAATGACGCTGAAAATGCTGGAGAACTCTCCGCTGCGCTCCTTCAAGAGCTTTTCCGGTCTGTCCGAGAATGAGCTGACAGCCCTGATCGAAAAGCTCCAGGCTGCAGCCGGATCGGATAACTAGTTCACCGTTATTCACACAGGGGAGCAGTCTCTCAGAGGCTGCTCCAATCTTGTCTGAAAATTTTATGTTTTATATACAAATTAAAAATTTTATATTTTTTATTCATCATATAAATCTGTTATCTTTTAAATAATTTTACTTTTTTCTGATTTTTATATTGACATTTTCTCTTTTACGGTGTATGATAAAACCATCAAAAGAAAAGGAGGACGGACCACCGAAAACTGAATCTTAAATCCAATTTTTAACGAAACTAATGAAAGAGGTAAAGACCAATGGGAACGTAATTTAAAACAAAAAAAATTCACTATTTGAGATAATAGTTTCAAATAGATATCAAGTAAATAAGGAGGTAAATTCCAATGGATGGAATAAGCTGAAAATCCACTGTACCTTTAAAATCAAAAAGATACAGTGGATTTTTTTACATCTGTTTTCTGACTATCCTGTAATCGTCCCCGTTGCGGTAGTAAGGACAGGCGTAGTGACTGTCCGATATAAAGCGGATATACTCATCCTCATCCATGTCCACATCGCAGATATAGGCGCCGTACTCCTCATCATAGCTGTAAAACGCACAGCTTGTACAGCTGTGCGCCGTTTCCTTTTTCTTCACTTTATCCACTCCTGATCTGCCGGCTCCTTCTCAGTTAGCCAGCATCTCCTCCTTTTTCGCAAGGATAGCCTCCACAGCCGCGCAGGCCGGGCAGTCGCAGTATTTCGCTCCGGCAGCCTTGATCTGTCTTGCATGCTCTGCCACACCACCGGCGGCGTCTCCGAAAACCTTGACTCCCATATCAGACTCCGCAAAGGCGATGAGCCCCTCCAGCGGCATGATATCCTCTTCCAGCTCAGCGATGTATTTCTTTGTCTCTTCTGCTTCCGCTGCTGTTCCCAACGCATCAAGCCATGCCTGGGCTGCTTCTTTTGCCTCTTTGCTGCAGGAGGCTGCCTCCATCAGCTCGTGAGTTTTCTCTACAACATAGTCTTTCACTTCTGCGTTCATATGAAACACCTTCCCTTTCTTTATTTCTGTCTTTATCTTATCACAACAGCACTGATTTACAAGAGGCCAGTCCGTCGGCATGATTATAAGCACTTATTATAAAAGCTAATAAAAGAATACGTGAAAATTAGAGCAAATTATAATTTTTGTGTTATAATCTGTTTAGCATGATATCCCAAGGCCGGATGCAGCCGCAGCGGGCAGGGATATCCAAGCGCCGCAGAAGACGCAGCACCATCAACAGGTCATAGAAATGAGGTATATGATATGAAGCCAATCAAAGAAGGAAAAGTACGCGAGATCTACGACAACGGCGACAGCCTGATCATGGTCGCAACAGACCGCATCAGCTGCTTTGACGTGATCCTGAAAAATGAAGTGACAAAGAAGGGGACTGTGCTGACACAGATGTCCAAATTCTGGTTTGACATGACACAGGACATCCTGCCCAACCACATGATCTCCACAGATGTAAAAGATATGCCGGAATTTTTCCAACAGCCAAAATTTGACGGCAACAGCATGATGTGCCGCAAGCTGGAGATGCTCCCCATCGAGTGCATTGTCCGTGGCTACATCACAGGAAGCGGCTGGGCCAGCTATCAGAAAGACGGCACTGTGTGCGGTATCAAACTGCCGGAGGGCTTAAAAGAGTCTGACAAACTTCCGGAGCCTATCTACACACCGTCCACAAAAGCGGAGATTGGTGACCACGATGAAAACATCTCCTACGAGCAGAGCATCGCTCACCTGGAGAAATATTTCCCGGGAAAAGGCGAGGAGTATGCAGCCCGCCTTCGCGACTACACTATTGCCCTCTACAAAAAGTGCGCTGATTACGCTCTGACAAAGGGGATCATCATCGCAGACACCAAATTCGAGTTCGGTCTGGATGAAAACGGCAATATCGTCCTGGGCGATGAGATGCTGACACCGGACAGCTCCCGCTTCTGGCCGGCTGAAGGGTATGAGCCGGGACACGGACAGCCCTCCTTTGACAAGCAGTTTGCCCGCGACTGGCTGAAGGCCAACCCGGACAACGACTGGACACTGCCGGAGGACATTGTACAGAAGACCATTGACAAATATCTGCAGGCATACGAGATGCTGACAGGCGAAAATCTTTAGAAAAAACGGATGGCTCTAAGGAGAGTCATCCGTTTTTCCTTTTTCTGCTGACTGTAACCTCGTCACAGAAAAATTTTTATTTTTGTCTTACAATACAGTTACAACAAAAGCAGAAAGGGTGATCGATATGCATTTTAAACTGGATAAACGTCTGACAGACCACATGAAAGAAAAGGGCCACAGCCACATCCTGATCAGCCCCCACGTGTGCTCCACATGAGGCGGCCCGATGTTAAATATATCAGCAAGGTTTGTTGATCAGGACGAGGCAGCTGCCTTAAAAGAAAATGGTTTTCAAAGCTTTTCCCACGATTTCGGAGACATCTTCATCTACAGGACGCCTCTGAAATACAGCGAGACAGTTCAGCTGGGCCTGTCCCGCTTCTTTAAACGGATCACAGTAGACGGGATCTACTCCACGTAATTATCTTCTTTCTTGCGTAAGCCTCTGGATCGTCTCCTCCACAGTCAGATTGATCTGCCCGGCGATCTGACTGCTGATAATAAATCCTTTGGAAGTTCCGTGTGTTTTTTCTCTCACCTTTTTGGCCCCTGGAATGTATTCTCCTTGCAGGACCACTCTGGTATACAGCCCGTACAGTGCCTCCCTCGGAAGAATATAAAACTCTTCCTCCGTTCCGATCAGAAAGTATTTTGTCTCGTCCGGCTTCAATATCCCGCTGTCTACCCACACACCTTCCCTGGTCATTCTCTCCTGGTACTCTATATAGACATTCCCTGTCTCGCGCAGCTTCCTGTCACACTTGATCTCTATACCTGCCTTTGTCTCCCCCTGGGAGTACTGCTGCTGTTTTCCATAATAGAGACCGATGTCATATCCTCTCTGTCTGAAACAGTAGTCTATGTACACCTCAAATCTGTGGGATGTCTCCAGCTGGTTCAGATAATAATCCGTCTTTTTCCGGTCCGCCCATATAACAGGTTTCTCGTACTCCCATATCCTCTCGTGATATCTGGCCCGCCAGACGTCCAGCTCCTTCTTCATCCGCTCCGTGATCCTGAAGATCTCCTCTCTCCTGCTTCGATTGGACGGGGCATTATAGGCGTTGATCAGCTCCTCCGTAATGCGGAAAGATCGATAGTCCTTCTCCGGGTCTACATAGATATGGAAATAGTACCACAGCACAATATGGTCCTCACACGTCAGCCGCTTCTCATAATCAATAAACTCTACCACACGACCACCCCTGCTTCTGCCGTTTACTTTGTATATTTCTGCACGATCTCCTGCATGCGCTCAAACTGCTGCTCCATCTCGTCCACCAGGCGGAACTGGGTTCTGGCCCGGATCAGGTTGTGCTCCGGATAATCCGTCTTAAAATACGTGTCTCCCTGGAGATAATCTGTCAGGAAGCGGATACCGCACTCCAGCGTCATCAGACGCGCGCCCCACGGAAGACTTCCAATCTCAGCCTCTGTAAGAACATCCTTCGTCTCCTCCAGATATCCCTTCACATACAGCTCATAGAGAGAAATGTCAAAATGCATAAGATCCAGGTTCGGCTCGTCCTCCTCTGCGGTGGCAGCGCCAAAGCGGATGGAATCTCCGAAATCATTTGCCGCAAGTCCGGGCATGATGGTATCCAGATCAATGATGCACAGCCCTTTCCCCGTCTTCTCATCAAAGAGGATGTTGTTCAGCTTTGTGTCATTGTGGGTCACCCGGAGAGGAAGGATCCCCTCATCCTGCTGATGCACCAGCACGCCGCAGTCCTTCTCTCTGGCCAGCACAAAGCCGATCTCAGGCCGGCAGGAGTCCGCCCGGTTTTTCAGATCCCTCTTCAGCGCAACCTGGAATGCCTCGAACCGCCTGATCGTATTGTGGAAATCCGGAATGGTCTCGTTCAGCTTCGATGCCGGATAATCACTGAGCTGCTTCAGGAAATGCCCGAAGCTGCTGCCGGACTGGTAGAACTGCTCCGGCTCCTCCACAAGCTGGTAGCAGACAGAGTCCGGAATGAAGTTGTAGCATCTCCAGGGCTCTCCCTCGCTGTCCTCAAAATAGTTGCAGCCGCTCTTTGTCTTGATATAGGAGAGGGTCTCTCTGTCCGGATCTCCGCCCTCCCTGCGGATCACATTCCGCAGATACTCTGTCACGCCGAAGATATTGTCCATAACTCCCGCAGGATCTTTAAATACGTTGCTGTTCACCCTCTGCAGGACATAGGCCAGCTCGTCGCCGCCCTCCCCGGGCATGTACACAGCGTAGGTCTCATTGATATGACCGGCACCAAAAGGCTTGACATAGCTGCAGCGGTTTCCAAACCCAAAGGCGTAGATGGCATCCTCCAGGTTCCTGTCCTCCACACCGTCGATCTTCCGTCTTGTGGAAAAGATCACTTCCCCGGCTTCCACCTTCACTTTGGGGGCAATGCTGCAGTTAGCTTTTACCACACTGCCAAGTCCGATGTGGGCCCCGCAGCCGATATGGGAGTCGTGATCCACGACCGCACCGCTGTTGATGAGTACGCCGTGTTCCACTATCGTGTGCGTATTGACAACAGCCCTCTGCATAATAAAGCTGCCATTTCCAATAGATGCACTTGGGCTCACCACTGCCGACGGATGGATGATGGCCGGCACATGGTACCCTGCCTCCATCAGCTTTTCCGTCCAGTGGAGACGCATATTGTTATCCCCCAGGGCTGCCACAGCCGTATCGTACTGCTGCAGAAAGCTCTCATAATCACAGCATTTTCCCACTACGTCCGGGCCTTTCACCGCATCGTCGAGAAAGACCGCTTTCTCATATCCCAGGAGCCGGGCTGTCTCCTGGATCATATGGCCGAAGCCGCCAGCTCCCAATATCAGTAAACTTTTCATAACTTTCTCCACAGAGGAATGAATCTGGACATCCTCTGTTTCCTTTCTTCTTATTGTCGGATAAACCCTATTATATCATATCCCGACAAAAAGGAGAACATATTCAGCAAACATACAAAATCAATCCTTCCTGGCGTATCCTGCCAGGATCTCCTGAAAGTCTTCCCTCTCTCTGAGAAATTGATACTGGTCATCCCTTTCTATCGCCATCAGGAGCGCTTCTGCTATCTGCTTTCCGAAATCCGGATCCATCTCCTTTGTGGCTATATGGGTAAACAGGATCGACTTCTCCATCTCCAACCGCCTGGACAGAGAGTCCAGCATCTCCCGCAGGATCTCCACACATCGGTCTGCGTCCTTTTCCTCCATGGCCACCGTAAATTCCAGCGCGCTGTATGCCGGGAGACGTTCCAGGAGCGCCTCCGCCTTCTCGTAATCTTCTTCCTGGATGCAGAGGGAAGCCATTGCGTATCTTGCCCGGTCCGCAGATACAGGGTTATCACATTTCTCAGCCCTCTCATACAGGCGGAATGCATATGCCTGCCATTCTCTTTGCAGCCCCTCCTTCGCCTGCCCGAGGACAGCCATCCCCTGCAACATCGCAGCCATCTGGCACAGCAGCTCTCCGCAGGAGGGATACTCCTCCACCAGCTTCCGCACTCTCTCAAAAGCCGCCTCGCCCCCGTCCTTCCTGGAAATCTCAGCCACCTCGTTCATATACTGCGCGATCTCCTCACGGGTCGGGTCTTCGTGAAAGCACATCAGCGTGTTCAGGTCTGTCTTTAAAAGCCGGGCCAGGGCGGGGACGAGAGAGAGGTCCGGGTATGTGGCGCCGCTCTCCCACTTATTGACAGCAGGAGCCGACACGCCCAGATACTCCGCCATCTGCTCCTGGGTGAGATCAAGCTCCTTGCGTTTTCTGCGTATCACATCTTTCATCTGCATAACAGACTGTTCCTCCTCGTTCTTTATTCTGAAGGCCTTCGTTACTGTTATTGTAGCAGATGGAAATTCCTGTGTATATTGAGCAGTCATTAAGTTTCAGGAAGTTTTTTTAACTGGCAGTTACGTTTTTTCCCTCCTACAGCATGCAGGTCATCTCATGCCAGCTCTCTCCGCCCCAGGAGGATTGGGACATACCCTGGTCTTTAAATCCCATCTTCTCGTACATCCCTACTTTCTCCTCCAGGCAGGTGAGAACGAGCATCCTGCGGCCCCGCTCCCGCTCCTGCTGCGCATACTTTTCCATCAGCGCAGAAGCCAGCCCCTGCCCGCGGTACTGGGGCAGCACCCCTAAGCTGAGGATCATGACATTGTTCCCTTCCGGGTCGTGCAGGCCTGTCTGCCTGAAGAACGCGTCCCGCAGACTGGTCTCATCTGTCACCAGCCCGTTCAGATACCCTGCGATCTTCCCGCTCTTTCTGTCTGCCGCCACCAAAAACTGCTCTCCTGCCAGGGCCGCTCTTTCCTCCACGATCTCCCTCTTCCCTGCTTCATTGGGCGGAAAGCATATCCTTTCCGCTTCCGCCGCCTCCGCCGCCTCTTCCGGCCGGATCAGGCGGATCTCAAACCCCCCCTCTTCTCTTCCACTATCTATATCATGCATCTTCTGTTCTTCCTTCCTGTTTCAGTCTGTACTGGATGTCCTCCTCTAAAGGCAGCTCATATGCAAGGAGCCCGCTTCCATCCATATCTTCCGCTCTCATATCCACGGCCTGTATCCTGTGGTTGTCGTAGGTCTTAAAATAGTACACGCCGGTGCGGGCATTGACACAGCAGGAGTAGGTGGTGATATCCTCCCGACCTTCCTCAGTCAGTACCATCCCCCGAACCATCGCCACGCTGTCAAGAATGTGAAAAAACTGGGACACATTTGCCTTCTCCTCCCGCCTGGCTCTGGAGTTCCACTTTACAAAAGCGGCCCGCACAAACCGGGACGCCGGCGACGCATCTCCCGGAAGGCCGACAGCCCCCATTCCCTGGCCGAAGGGCTTCATATCTGTCCCCTCTCCAAAGCGATTCTCCGGAGCCTTCGCAGTCAGGTTCAGATACTGCTGCATGTTCATAAGATGGAAGGGAAAAGGCGGGTTGTTTGTCAGCACGCCAAAAGGATTTTCGTAGAGCTTAAGCCCCTCCTCCACCGGCTCCGCCACCAGGGCGCCGGTCTTGTCTGCCAGCATAAAATGCAGAGGCGCCAGGGGAACGTCCGCTGCGAATGGTATCCCCACAAGGTCTGCCTGTTCCAGGTACATGCGGGCCTCTCTGACTGTGGCACAGCATCCCAGTATCCAGGGGATCACCTCATAGGGTGTGACCTGGTACTTCTTTTTACCCTCCAACGGATAGAACGCATTGCCCGGAAAATTGAGCCCTGCCATGCCAAGCCCCTTCTCATTGACCGCCTCGGCGTACATAGGATATCCCCCCATCACCGACGCCATGCCGATCATACTGTAATGGCAATCCATCGCTGCCTCTTTTTTGAATGTCAGAGGATAATTTCTCGGTGTGATGACCACCCTCTCTCCAAAAGAATACTCCAGATCCAGATTCCTCCCAAAATAAAAGTCACCGTTCTCGTACGTGATGCAGGTGCACACGCCCGCCGCCTCCTTTCCCTGTCTCTTGTTTGCCAGTATCCGACTTAATATCCGGCTCCTGCGTCCGGGCTGTTTTTCACAATTTTCACCAGCCTGCTCGTGCCCAGCCGCTCTGCCCCGAGACGGATAAATTCTTCCGCGTCCTCAAAAGAGGAAATGCCTCCGGCTGCTTTTACTTTCACATTTTTTCCGACGTGGGTCCGCATCAGCTCCACATCTGCAGCGGTTGCGCCTGCAGTGGAAAATCCGGTGGATGTCTTAATGTATTCTGCCCCGGCTTTTGTGACGATCTCACACATCTTGATCTTTTCTTCTTCCGTCAGAAGACAGGTCTCGATAATGACTTTCAGTATCCTTCCGCCGCAGGCCTCGTGGATCTGGCGGATCTCCTCTTCGATCTTATCATACTTTTTGTCTTTCATGTGGCCGATGTTGATGACCATATCGATCTCGGAAGCGCCGTTTTCCACAGCGTCTTCTGTCTCAAATACTTTGACCTTTGTTGTGCTGTAGCCGTTTGGAAATCCGATGACTGTACAGATCGGAAGTTTTCCCTCCACATAGTCTGCCGCCTGTTTCACATAGGATGCCG
This sequence comes from Lachnoclostridium phocaeense, assembly GCF_959599685.1. Classification (NCBI taxonomy): domain Bacteria; kingdom Bacillati; phylum Bacillota; class Clostridia; order Lachnospirales; family Lachnospiraceae; genus Lachnoclostridium; species Lachnoclostridium phocaeense. The sequence goes on along the minus strand of NZ_CAUGIN010000014.1, from coordinate 6,133 downwards.
GAATGCAGGCGGATGCTGTCCCGTATTTCATGGCATCATCCAGGATCTGGCGGATCTCCTCCCAGGTTGCGCTCTGCGTCAGAAGCGTGTGATCTACATATTTTAAAATCTCTTTCTTTTCCATTCTAAATTCCTTTCCATTTCTTTTCCAGTGTATCCTTGACCTCCGGGTCAAAGGCCGTCTCTGCAGCGTTTCGGAGCAATGTAAAGATCAGTTCATCGTTCCGCCCGTACTGTTCGTAGACCTTCGTCAGCTCTTTTGTCATGCTGGTGCCGCTGACTGTCCGGTTGTCCGTGTTGATGCTGACCTTGATCCCCGCGTCCAGAAACGAAAGCAGCGGGTAGTCCTTCCAGCCTGCTGCCGCCTTGGTCTGGAAGTTGCTGGTGGGACACATCTCCACACCGATCCCCTTTTCTGCGTATACCTTCATCAGCTCCGGATCTTTGCGCAGCGCAATGCCGTGTCCGATCCGCTTTGCCCCCAGCTCGCAGGCCTCGCGGACGTTTTCCAGATTGCCGGTCTCCCCGGAATGAATGACAAAGGGCATGTCCAGCCTTTTGGCTTCCCGAAAGACCTCACGGAAACCGGCTGTCGGGAAGGCGGACTCATCGCCTGCCAGATCCAGGGCGCAGACACCGCAGCCCAGGTATTCTCTCGCGCACCTGAGCATGGCCAGATTCTGTTCCAGGCTGTGGTTTCTCATAGCACACACGATTATGCCATACTGCAAACCAAAATCCTCTTTTGCACGCTCCATCCCCCTGCGCACCGCTTCGATCACCTTTGCGCAGCTCAGGTCTGCGTGGACGGAGAGCATCGGCGCAAACCGGACTTCTATATACTCTACCCGCTCTTTTGCGGTCTCCTCTGCAAATGTATAGGCGCCCTCTTCCAGCCCCTCCTCATCCTGCAGGCATTCCAGAGGCAGGTCAAATTTCTCCAGGTACTCTGTCAGGTTTGGGCAATCCTCCGCAACAGTCAGTTCTTCTTTTGTAACACTTCGCCCCAGATGGCGCTGGATCATGGATTTTGTCAGCGATCCATCCAGATGGCAGTGCAGCTCCAGTTTGGGAATTGTCTTGATATCCATATGCTCACGCCTTTCTTCGATCTTCCCGGAACCCTCCTACATCGTTTCAATGATCTTTGTCACAAGCCGTTTAAAATCTTTGGACACACGGTCCGCAGTCTCCTGCACTTCCTTGTGATCCAGTTTTTCCTTGCTGATGCCTGCTGCCAGGTTGGTAATGCAGGAGATGCCGCCGATTTCCATACCCATATGGCGCGCGGCCACTGCCTCGCAGGCCGTGCTCATTCCAACGGCATCGCCTCCCCAGATCTTGCACATCTTGACTTCTGCCGGCGTCTCATAATTTGGCCCGGTAAGCTGGACATACACGCCCTCTCGCAGGCTGATCCCGCAGTCAGATGCCGCCTCTCGGATCACGTCCTGTATCCTGCGGCTGTATACTTCGCTCATATCCGGGAACCGGGGTCCCAGTTCCTCCAGATTCGGTCCGATCAGCGGGCTTGGAACGCCTGTGGCAATATGATCGGTAATCATCATAAAGTCGCCTGGCCGAAAATGCTCGTTGATGCCTCCTGCCGCGTTGGTGAGGATCAGTTTTTTTGCTCCCAGAAGTGCCATGAGGCGGGTCGGCAGCACTACATCGGTCATCGGATAGCCCTCATAATAGTGTACCCTTCCCTGCATGATTACAACCGGCACCTCTCCCACATAGCCGAAGACAAAGCGCCCTTTATGGCCTGTGACAGTAGATACCGGGAATCCTTCGATCTCAGAATAATCCACCGTGGTCTCGATCTGGATCCCATCTGCATAGTCTCCCAGCCCGCTTCCCAGGATCAGCGCAATCTCTGGTTTAAAATCTGTCTTTTCCCGGATACTTGCAAGACAGGTCTGTAATTTATTTTTCATCTTTCATCCACTCCTTCTATAAGTCTTCCGCCAGGATCTCAGAGATCATCTCTTTCATCCTGCGGTATTGTTCATAATTGATCGTGATATAGCTTCCCTGTGTCGTGATCATGCCGTTTTCCTTGAATTTCTTGATGGAACGGCTGATGGTCTTCATGCACAGTCCCGTGAAATCCGACAGTTCCTGCCGGTCTCCTTTCATCTTCAGCACGCCGTTCTGGGCATATTTGCGGTACCGTTTCATCAAAAGAAATGCCACCCGATCGGCTCCCTGAAGAAAGAGGAGCATCCGGCTGTCCCTGGCCTGTTCCAGCAGGTACTCTCCCATCAGACGGCTCTCCTGCTGCAGGGCCCTGATATCCGAGTCCATCCATTTTTTAAAGCCCTCTTTCGGGATCTTCAGCACCGTGCATTCCGTCACGGTCTGCAGGGTCGTCTGGTACTTGTCCAGGTTGATGATCACTTCCATCCCGCCAAAGGCATAGACTTTGTCAAATACAGTAAAGTCATAATTGATCCCATATATCCGATAATCTGTGGCCTTGATGAGCCCTTTCCCGATAAAGAAGATCATGTCCGCAGGCTCTCCCTCCTGCACAAAGACCGTCCCCTTTTCCAGCTCTTCCACCACAAAAGTATCCATCAGCCACATGGGTGCTGTCCGGAAATACTGTTCAAACTGTTCTCTTCTGTCCTTTTCAATCTCATTCAAAAACGGCAGAATCTTTGCCAGATAGTTGTTTTCCATTTTTCACCTACCGCCCTCGTTCAGATCACCTGTTTCCCTTTGATATATTTTGCATCCACGGAGGCGTCCCCGTCCAGATAGATCAGCCGCTCCAGGCGTTCCCGCACAGAGACCGGCCGTGCATGCCGTATCTTCCGATCGTCGATCACCACCGCGTCAAACTCATACCCTTCCTCCAGGCTGCCTGCTTTTCCGAAGAAAGCACCGCCGCCTTTGGTGGCCAGGTAAAAGACCTCCGTCGCCGTGAGCGGCGCCTGGCTCTGGTCCACAAGCCTCCACCGGAGTTTGGAGCACTGGACAGCCATGGCCATGGCCCGGAACATAGAGAGGGACGATCCGGCTGCCACGTCGGTGCCAAGTCCCACCTGCATGCCCAGCTCCATGTACTTTCTTGCCGGCGCGATCCCGGAGGCAAGATTTGTGTTGGACTCCGGACAGTGGGCGATGAATACGCCCTGCTCTTTCATCATCCGGATCTCCTCTTCTCCGCTGTACACACAGTGTGCCATGATGGTAGGGCAGCTGCCTCCGAAAAGTCCGTGCATCCGGTACGCATCGCCATAGCAGGACGCCTCCGGCTGCAGCTGTCTTACCCAGTCGATCTCACTTAGATTTTCAGAGAGGTGGGACTGCACCGGCAGGTCATACTGCTTCTGAAGCGCGGACAGTCTCTCCATCAGTTCGTCCGAACAGGTGGGGATAAACCGGGGCGTCAGGATCGGCCGGACATTGGAAAGGCCTGCCGAGGCAAGGATCCAGCTCTCTGTCGCTTCCGCCGATGCCTCCGGGCTCTCCTCGCACAGCCCTGCCGGACTGTTCCGGTCCATATTGACCTTTCCCACGTATCCCGCAAGACCTTCCGCCTCCATCTGTTCCATGAGCCAGAGCGTCGCGTCCTTATGGCAGGTGCCAAAGACACAGGCCCTGGTGGTGGCGCTGTGGAGCAGATCATCCAGAAAGATAGCATACGCCTTCTGTGCATACGCCAGATCACCGTATTTTTCTTCTTCCGGAAATGTGTGTGTATTCAGCCAGTCGATCAGCTCCTGGTCCATCCCCAGCCCCCGGAAGGGGTACTGGGGTGCATGGACGTGCAGGTCGATGAGTCCGGGGATGATCAGCCGATCTCCGTAATCGTAGCAGGGAATCCCGCTCCATGCCTCCGGGAGGGTTTCAAATACGCCGGCGCTTTTCCCGTCTTCACACACCACATACCCGCGCTCCATGGTGCGTATCTTCTTTTGACTTTCACTATAGCAGATCTGCCCTCTGATCGCAAATCGTTCCATCTTGCTCTCTCCTTGCTTTGAAATTCTGTCTTTTTACCGCTGTCCTTTATCGTAGGGGATACCTTCCGCCTTGGGCGCCCTGGAGTTCCTTGAGAACAGAGCCAGCACCACAAGGGAAATGATGTAGGGAAGCATGTTGTATACAGCGCTTGGAATCTGCAGCGCCTCCAGCACATCGAATCCGGAGTACACATTGGACAGTGCCCGGAACAGGCCGAACAGGAGGGCTGCCAGGCCGATCAGCTTCGGCTCCCACTGTCCGAAGATCATCACCGCCAGGGCAAGGAATCCAAATCCTGCCACGCCGTTTTCAAACTTCCACTCACTGACGCCGGCTGTAATGTAGACGATCCCGCCGATCCCGCCAAAGAATCCGGAGATCAGGACGCCGGCATAGCGCATTTTGTACACGTTGATCCCGACGGAATCTGCTGCCTGTGGATGCTCACCGCAGGCGCGCAGCCGGAGTCCGAACCGTGTTTTATAGAGAATCACATGGGCGGCAATGAGAAGGAGCACAGCCAGGATCATAAACCAGCTCACCTCAAAGTTTCCGATCTTGAATGCCGCGAAGGCTTTCCTCTGCTCAATGTACTGGATGGAGGAGGAAACATTATTTACATTTTCCGCCATGTTGATGGCTTTGACAATCACTGTGGCCGCCGCTGTACCCAGCAGGTTCATGGCCGTTCCCACCAGCGTCTGGTCCGCCTTGAAATTGATGGCCGATACGGCAAGTAAAAGTGTATAGAGCATGCCGAAGATCACGCTGCCCAGGATGACCGCCGCGATCATCAGCGCTGCCGGAAGATCTCCCATGTACTTCATCACCAGGGCGCCGCCCAGAGCACCCATGACCATGGTCCCTTCCAGTCCCAGGTTGATCACACCGCTCCGTTCAGAAAAGCATCCGCCAAGGGCCACGAGCATCAGTACTGACGCATAGATCAATGTATATTGTAATAATAGTGCCATTTCTTCTTCCTCCTTCCCTATTTCTTTGCTTTTCTGTTCATGCAGTGTTTAAAGAATAATACAAAACCGCAGAAGTAGATGATGATGGCCGTGATCAGATCCGATATCTGCGCGCAGTATACCATCTTGTCCACATAGGATCCGCCGCTTGTGATATGCTGGATAAAAAATGCGGAAAAAATACTTCCAATGGGGTTGAGGCCTCCAAGGAAGGCTGCCGCTATCCCGTTAAAGCCCATGGCCGGAACTGCTGTCTGGGCGCAGGACCACTGCTCGATCCCGCTCAGGTAAAGGAAGGCAGCTCCCAGCCCGGAGAGGCAGCCTGCGATGACCATGGTAAGGATCATATTCTGCTTCTCTTTCATGCCTGCGTATTTTGCGGCATTTTTATTGAGTCCCGTTGCCTTCAGTTCATATCCCAGCTTGGTCTTGCTCATCAGCACCCACACGAGAATGGCGAAAACCACTGCAAGGGGGATGGCGATGGTCACATACCGGTTGCCGGAGAACAGCTTGTCCAGTCCAAGGCTCGGGATCAGAGCGCCCGGGCTGTTTGTTTTGAGCGCCATCGTGTAGGTGGTGCTGGATTCCTTGACGTTCGTCAGGAGCATGTTCACGCTGTAAAGACTGATCCAGTTCAGCATGATCCCCGCAATCACTTCATTTACATTTAAGTATGCTTTTAAAACGCCTGCGATCCCTCCCAGGATCCCGCCGCCGATCATGGCAGCGATCACGCAGACATACCAGGGCATCTGATACGCCAGCGCAAGATAGAGGGCCAGTCCGGCTCCCACGGCATACTGCCCGGAGGCTCCGATATTAAAGAGCCCCACCTTGTAGGCAAAGAGGACTGACAAGGTACACATCAGAAGCGGAGCCGTCTTGGCAAGCGTGCTTCCGAAATACTCCAGCGCAACTTCCGGTCTCGGGAAATACAAAAAGTTTTTCAGGATCGCGCTCATGGCATCCCAGGCTCCTGCCGGGTTGATGCACAGCAGCACAATATAGCCTACCAGAAGTCCGAGGAGAATACAGATGAGAGATGCTATGACCGTCTGTACGCCGCCGATCTCCAGGAACCGTTTCTTTTCTTTTTTCGTATTCATATGTTACACCTCCTGCTTCTTTGCTGATGTGTGATAAAGAAGTAGTAGAAGTGTAAAAAATTTTGCCGTTCC